>CAYNWQ010000100.1:0-6033 GCA_964400955.1 uncultured Gordonibacter sp.
AAAGAAAAAGGCGCGACCGATAAGGGTCGCGCCTTTACGTTTACGCTACGGAAGTTTCCTTCCGCTAGTGTATGCTGTGAACTTTAGTCTTCAGCAATTTCGGTGATAGCACCCATAGGGCACTCTTCAACGCAGTCACCGCAAGCTACGCAAGAATCCTCATTTACAGCATCAACAGTGCCGCCAACTACTTCGAGTACCTCTTGTGGACATGCATCAACGCAAATACCGCAGCCAATGCATTCATCAGTATCAATAACTGGGTGAGACATATTTGTATCTCCTTCTCATCTAATTGCGACCTTTTCGTCGCGCTTTTTTTGCGGCCTCTCCACCGCAAAACTACTAACCGTGACCCGCAAAATACCATTCTTTGTACCTTTTGCAAGGTATATTTTTAAAAAATCAGGTTGCGGCTGATTTTTCCGGGATACGGGAAATCGTCTCTACAACTTGCCCAAAAATATCCCACAATCAGGCAAAAGCCCTAGAAGCCAGCTAGGGTTTAGAGCGGACGAAAGCGCGCTCTAGCAAATGCGCGGCAGTTGCTCTCCTACTAACATATCGAGGATACGCGTAGACCCAAATCCGGTACGTATGAACACCTTAGGCCCGCGCTCTGCTTGCATTTCGCTTACTTGCCCGATGATAGCGGCATCTGCACCATAAGGGTTTGCATGCATAGCGTCGAGTGCAGCTTGAGCTTCTGCGGCAGCAACCACACACACCATCTTGCCCTCGTTTGCCACCTGCATTACGTCGTAGCCAAGCATCTCGCAGGCTCCTCGCACGGCATCTTTTACTGGCACATCATCTTCTGCGATGGTTATATCAACCTGCGCCTGCGCGGCGAGCTCGTTAAGCGTTGAAGCCAAACCGCCACGCGTCGGATCGCGAAAACACCGTGTATGCGGAGCCACAGCGAGTACCTCTGCGATAAGGTGGTTAAGTGGTGCGGCATCGCTTTGTAAATCAGTATTGAAATTGAGTCCCTCACGACAACTCATGATGGTAATGCCGTGGTCTCCTAAAGTTCCACTTACGAGCACCGCGTCACCCGGCTTACATTGCGCGCCACCGAGGTTTATGCCAGCCGCAAGTGTACCGATGCCGCTCGTGTTGATATAGACACCATCGCCATGCCCGCGGTTGACTACTTTCGTGTCGCCGGTAACGAGAGTTACTCCCGCTTCGCGTGCGCACTCAGCCATTGAGGCACAAATACGTTTCAAATCCTCGATGGGAAAACCCTCTTCGAGTACAAATCCGCAGCTCAGATAGCGCGGAATAGCACCGCTTGTCGCTACGTCATTGACCGTGCCGCATATGGCAAGTCGCCCGATATCGCCGCCGGGGAAAAAGTGTGGCGTAACCACAAAGCTATCGGTCGAAAACGCGAGACGCTCACCTGGCGCAAGCGCTGGCAGTACGGCTGCATCGTCGCCGCGCAAAAGCTCATCGCCCGCGTAAGCTGCGAAAAACACTTCGTCGATGATGCGTTTCATCATGGTACCGCCGCTACCGTGTCCGAGCATAACCGTTGTATCCATATGTGCGTTTCCTTTCACTTTTTTGCTAACTATGCGATGTGTGTGCCAAGCAGACCATTGCGCACTCCCAGTGTAGGTATACCATCGCGCACTCGCGATGTGGGTACACCGCTGTGCACGCTTACCTTGCCCACACCGTTGTGCACACCCATCAAGCGCACCACTGCGATGCTAGGCCAATTTTCCTGTCGATGTCACCACCAGGCGTCCATTTTGCACACCTTTTGTACCCAAAATAAGATTGGCAATGTCTTGCACAAGACCAGTTTCACCGCGCAACACAATAACTTCAAGACACGTGCGCGCGTCAACGTGCACATGCATAGACGACACGATATTTTCGAAATAGTGATGCTGAATCGTGTGCAGTTTTTCTTGCAAATCTGACGCATGATGGTCAAACACTATGGTCAGCGTACCCATCACCTCTACGCCCGGCGTTGCACACTCGTCTTCCACGAGAGCGTCGCGCACCAAATCACGCACAACCTCACTGCGATTTTTTGCAAGTCCGCGACGCGCCACCAGTCGGTCAAACCTCATGAGGAGGTCTTCTGGCATCGCAACCGAAAAGCGCACCAGTTCGTTGCTCATGGCTTTAACTACACAAGGCTAACAGTAACGCCACTTGCGCCACTAGCATCGTCTTCGAGAGCGTCTTTTGCTTCGTCAAGCATCGCACGCACATCATCGAGCATAGCTTGGGCTGCATGCATTTTTTCGCTCACTGTCACAAAACCAGCATCCTCTGCCTGATGAGCAAGGTTATGCGTCCATCTGCGCTCAAGCTTGATGTGGTCATCTATCTGCTCAATCATTTGCTCGAATTGTCCCGTATTTACACCATTTGTGCACATAATGCGCCTCCCGTCTGCTGTTATTTCCGCATCGCAATATAAGTGTAGCGTGCGGAAATTTCCGATAACTGATATTATGACTTTTTAGAGCAAGTATTGTACGAGAGATTAGGAAACGGTGTGAAAAATTCCCCAAACAGTAACATGTATATGGCATCTGCAGATATTGTCTGGGAAAAATACGACGGCGCTCTTGCGGGTTGTTACGCTGGTCTGTGGTGTGTCGTAAGCGATACACCCCTCACTGCGCCCGCGAAAAATGCACTTGAAAAATCAGCTGAAGCTCTCGGGTATAAAAAAGATGCATGCACCTATGTGGTGCTTGCGAGGTTAGGCGAACTCGCGGGCGCGAGAGCGGACGCAAGCGAGAGTGCAACGATAAATGGTGGCGCGAGCGCAAATGCCAACATGGACACAAATATGGATGCAAGCGCGAATGCCAGCGCGAGCGCAAATGCCAACACCCTTTTCGAAATTGTTGAGGGCATAGACCCCCTCTGCGTAGTAGCCACTGATACAGCCAGCATACAAACGCTCGGCGCTACCTACACTACCCGCCTTACACAAAATACGTATGCGCGGCTCTTTGGGCGCGACTGCGTGACGTTCCGTGATTTTTCGGGCATGATGAATAGCCCAGAGAGCAAGCAGCGCGCTTGGGCGCTGCTTAAAAAACTCCCTCATCTTAAATAATGTAGCGCTGTCTAACGCGATGTGACATGCACCAGCCGCGTGGCGAAGCGCACGCGTTTCTGCGCGTAACTAGTTTTCTCCGCGCACTACTTTCGCAGCTGCGTCAAGCAACTCATCAACCTCAGCGTCTGTGGCAGCTTCGGCGTAAATGCGCACTAGAGGTTCGGTACCAGAGGGGCGCATCATGACCCATGCGTCGCCCTCAAGCATAAATTTCACACCATCGCGCCTGTCCACACCGACAACCTTTTTTTCGCAGATTGCTTCAGTAGTATACGCAGGCACCGTTTGCTCGCGGAAAACTTTCATCTGCTCATCGGTTACCGTCAGACCGCGACGGGCAAACTCCAAACGGCCAATTTTTTCGAACATGTCATCTACGAGCTGTCCAAGCGTCATCTTGCGCTGCGCCATGGTCTCGGTGAGTAGCAATGCCATAAGCAGACCATCGCGCTCTTTCACATGACCCGGCAGACCAATGCCGCCAGACTCTTCGCCGCCAATGAGCACGCTACCCTTTGCCATCTCGCCGTAAATCCACTTAAACCCGACCGGCGTAGACACAAGCTCAAGACCGAGGCGACGACACATCCTATCAAGCATAGCAGAAGCCGTGATAGTGCTCACCACTTTGCCCTTTCCATGACGGTCTTCTACCATGTGCTGTACCAAAAGCGTGATAACACGATGGGGGTTCACGAAATTGCCGTGCTCATCTCCGGCACTAATGCGGTCGGCGTCACCATCGTTGATAAAGAGCGCGTCATATCCTAGCTCGCGCACTTTCGCAAGACCCCGGTCAACCCAAGGCGGGATAGGCTCAGGATGCAAACCATCAAAAGTTGGGTCGCAAGCGTTGTTGATTTCGCACACTTCCACACCCATGTCGCGCAAAAGCCCCGCGAGATAGCCGCGCCCTGCACCAAAGAGAGGGTCAACCACCACGCGCAGATGAGCTGCGCGTATGGCCTCGATGTCAACCAACTCTTTGAGCGCCGCCAAGTAATCGCTCATGAGGTCAGCTTCGCAATACTCGCCACGCTCGCTCGTAGGCTCGGGCGAAAGAACTGCTTCAACGCGATCGGTGAATTCTTTTGGAGAAGCACCACCGTCTGCCATGCGCAATTTTACTCCGAGGTATTCGGCGGGGTTATGGCTACTCGTAAGCATAATGCCACCCACCGCGCCCGCGTCATGCGCCACTGACCAACAAAGCGTCGGCGTAGGACAATAATCTTGCGTGAGTTTGACGTTGAAACCATGCGCCGCAGCAACTTGAGCTGCCAGTTGCGCATAGGTATGCGCGTCCTGCCTACAATCATGACCGACATAGAGCGTGCCAAGCGCATCTGATGTATGACCAGCCGCTAAAGCGTCTTGCTTAAACACGCGTGCTGCCGCATCTACTGCCCGCACGAGATTGTCGTTGGTAAAATCTTCGCCGATAATGGCGCGCCACCCATCAGTGCCAAAATGTATTTCAGCCACAAAGGCTCCTTTCCTTGTTTGCTGCAAATCTTAAGCCGTTGTAGGGCAAACATAACTTCATCGCCATCAACGGCGCCAGACGTATTTCATTATAGTCTTATTTCAAACAAGGATGAAAAGATACAGATAAACGACGGCGGAAAGTTATTGCTTCTTTGCAGTCCACCCTGCTTAGTTTTGGCGTTGGTTCTAGGAAATAAGACAGGGTAGCGCAAATACTCACGCTACCCTGTCGACGATTAAGTATGACTCACGAGATATTTTTTTGTTCTATAAAATGGAATCTATAGAAACCTGACCATCATAAAAATCATAAGAGCATCCAGTACTTTCAAGGATTTCTATCGTCGTTTCATACGTAAATATGTCTGATCCAATAAACCAAAAATTTTGAAAACGCTGATATCTTTTTGCTTCATCGCAATATGGTCCTACCGATGTAAGCTGCGAGGTAACCTGTGAGGTTTGTCCGTTATCAGCCAACATTACAACTGGGCAATTATTTAAATCATTACCCGCACGATAGCACCTATCTCGCTGCTCTATGGCTTCGTTTACGCCTACCGCTAATGCATCAGGATAATTTTTTCCTGTTGCAATATAGATAGTTTCATAAGAAAACTCTCCCATGCCATTTTCTACATCACCAAGAGACGTGATGTAGTCTACTATCTTTGCAGAAGTCTCATAGCGGTCTTTTCCTCCAAGACGAATTGCTTCAGTCTGTGAGCTAAGAGCATCAAAAGTCTTTGCGGATACTACCGCCTCGCCACCAGCAATGAGCACACGGTCATAACCTTCGGCACGAGCAAGCGTTGTATCAGAGAGGTTGCCATCTGCATCTGCAAGAAACACAGGTGCTGCTTTTCCTGCTGCGAAAACCGCAATAGATGCTGCATCAGCAAAACCAGTACCTGAAACAACAACAGCATTATCGCTACTCCAACCATGAACTGATTGACCATAACGATAGACTGCTTCTGATGTAGCGAAACGATCTGCTCCAGCAATGCGAGTAATAGAAGTGATATTAGAAAGTGAAGCTATCTCATTAAAGACCTCATCCGATACTGCACTTGTGCCACCTATTACGATTACGTTAGATATAGATTCACTGCCAAGACGCTTTCTAATGTCATCACGCAGACTTGTGGGTTGTACGTAACAAATACCGTAATCAAGCAGCCCTGCTAAACCAGATGCAGAAAGAGTGTCGGGGAAATTTTCACCAGAGACAACGATGACGCCGTCATTAGGAGTATTAAGCATCCTTTTTGCGGTATCGTAGCGATCACTTCCACGTATATCAGCCGAATTTACCGTATAGGAGTAGTCTTCCTGTGCATACGATGATGAAACCGATACAAACAAAGAAAGTATCGCACAAAGAACAATCGAAAGTGCCGTTGCTATTGTTTTCTTTAAAGCAATCATCAGATCCACCT
>CAYNWQ010000101.1:0-6003 GCA_964400955.1 uncultured Gordonibacter sp.
CGAACCCCACAACCTGCACACAAGGGTAGAGTGTGGGACGCACGCGCGCGTGGGATGTGGGGTGCACGCTTGCTCAATGCCTCGACGCTAACGGACGTGTGCGGACACACGTGTGCGTGGGGTGTAGGACACACGTGTGCGTGGGATGTGGGGTGCAGTGCTTTCGGCATAGGGGTACAAAAATGCGCAAGTGAACGGTGCAGCCGGCGCAGGATGCATGGGGCGCGGCGCCCCTCAAGGTATAAGAACGCGTAAAGCCTGAGGGATGCAAGAAATCTCGTAGTTGTCTGCTACGAGACGCTCGCCATCAATTTGCACTGGCAGAGGGGCATCAAAGCTCAAAGACAAAGCGCTCGTACGGAAAGATTCAATTTGCTTAAAGCGTGTATGATGAGCATTTTTTGCCAAGAGAAAAATGAAAACAGCCGAGATACGCCCAAGCGGTGGATGAGCGATACACACGTCAAGCAGACCATCGGTCGTGCTTGCTTCGGGACAAATACGAAAACCTCCCCCGTAGGTTTGGCCAACCTGTACAGCGAAAAGATAGGAGTCACCTTCGAGGTCTAGTGCGCTAGATGCACAAGCAGGCTCACCTAGACGTGCTGCATCACCATCGACGCGCCCGCCACGACCTCGCACATCCACGGCATGAGCGCTCGACGTAAACATATTTGTCGCTGCGCTATCTGTTAGGCCACTACTCGCTGCGTGAGAACCCATCGCATGGTAGTCTTTTACGCTCGCACTATAGTGTCGCAAGTCGAGACGATAAAGCAACTGGTCAATACCACTTTCGAGGTAAAGCATCGTGCCAGTTTTGCCGGTACGCACACGCCTATCTACCGTATCGAGGGCAATAGCAGCATCGAGCCCAAAAGATAAAGTCTCAACAAAATAATGCTCGTTTACTCGCCCTATATCAAAAGTCTGCTCGCGTGCGCTAAGCAGTTGAGAGACGGCCGTCTCCACTGAGTTTGCAGACATGCCCAGCGTGCGCGCGTAATCGTTACCGGAACCAACCGGTATTATGCCAAAAGTCGGGCGGTCTTTTCCAGGCAGCTCCATGAGTCCATTTGCTGCCTCATGGATAACGCCGTCTCCTCCGAGCGCCAAGACGACGTCAAAGGCACCTGAGCGCGCTGCTTCTGTTTGCGCATGTCCTGCCGCGCACGTCATAAGCACACTTACCGCACTCCTACCAAGCGCATCGCGCAAAAGATTCGTCGCGCGCTCGGCCGCCCGAGCCCCTGCTCCATTTTGCGCAACAGGATTAGCAATAAGCAAGACTTTTGTCTCTTTTGACAGCATAGACCCTCGTCCCCATCAAGCTGTACAGTATTTGCCTATTTTTTGCGATTGCGCAAAGCGATGATACCAACAACTATAAGCACGATACCTGCGACGACAACGGCAGCAATAAGGGCAAATACCGGCGTGGTATCACCTGTCTTTGCGAGGTTAGCATCGGCATTTGCGCCCGCACTACCTTCGTCAGTGCCACCATCATTAATAACATCAGGATTATCGTTATTAGGCTCTGTGCCCTGGGGCGCCGCTATCTTTATCGTAGTAGTCACATCAAGAGAAGAGCCGTTTGCGTCAATATAGTTCGAGAGCAGTACTTTGCCCTTAACCGTAATTTCTTGTGCGCTCTGTGCATTTGCATCAAACCCACTTGGGATATCCCATTCGATTATCTCAACTGCCTGCTCACCATTTTCAAGTGTTACCGTAACCGACTTTGGCAAAGGCCAGCAAAGCGTATCGGGGTGAGCCGTTTGATCGGCGGCATAGCCACATGCTTCCTCAAAGCTGAGTTCAACATCATCGGGACGCGTAAAATCACTCAGCTTTACTTTATCGGTCTCATCAAAACCAACACACAAGCACAGCTTGTCATCTACCGTAGTAAAGGCTGCAGATTTTACTTGGGTATCCCCTACCTTCACTACCGCGTTAGCAGACAAATACTTGTCGAGGTTTTCGTAACCTTCGCCACTTACCACTTCAATCAAAGCGGTGTATGCGGTTGAATAATCCGCCTTTGTATCGTCACTTGATGGTGCCCAAGATACCGCAAGGCTCTTTGTTGCGTAAGCGTCCGCAAAATCAAAGGTAGTGCCATCTGAAGCGGTAATCTTAAACGAAGTCGCGCTCGTGTCGAGGTCTTTGCCTGCAACAGGCGCATCCATATCTATATCGATTTCTGTGATCACAGGATTATAGGTAGCAGTAATCGTAAGGTCGTCAGTTAGTTCAGCCGCAGGAATAACGACGCTACCTTCCAAATCGTCGGACACCCAGCCTTCTTTAACATTTTCCCAATTGCAGAAATACATGTTGTCCACGCTAGGCGCAGTAATAGTTACCTCGTCAGACCCCTTTGTATAAGAGACTTTAAACGAGCCAAGCGATGAACTCTCTTGTATCGACGCCTCAAGAGCGCTCAGTCCCTGAGTGCTCCTACGTCCCGCGAGCCCTGCATTTTCCATATTGACAGTGATAGTACCCGTCTTGTCTTCCACAGGCGCTTCGCCTTCAGTTGTAAAAGAAGCAGTTTCGCAGGTGAGCGTGCCGGTATATTCTTCGATGCTTGCACTGACAACTTTTGTACGCGTATTGTAATTAGTACCGCTGCGTATGATGATGTTGTCTGCGCTGATATCTTCATAGAAAAATAAGCCGACGTTTTGTCGCTCAGCTACCGAGATTGACGCAACGTAAGTCGTACCCGGTTTTGCATTGCCTGTCGCAACACTGCGCGTGCCATCTGATGCAACTTCATACCAAGTTATAGGAATATTGTATATGACACCATTTGCACCAAGCCCGGTATCATTACGCCTAAAGTGAGCACTCGTTGGCAGTGCCTCGTTTGCAACCGGGTCTTTAACATACAGCGAGCATTCCTTTATGCGGTTTGCGTACACTGCAACCACATCGGTATCGTTTTGCGGCATGTTATAGCGCAAAACAGGCCAATACTTTGTATTGTCATTTATATAGTCGCTTACCGGATTTAAACCCGTTGTCGTGTAGTCGTCCCAATACCAAAAAGCAAGCTCTTTATCAGAGGTAAGCCCTAGTGCATTTACGGGCGTATTCCAGCAATAGCGGGTTGAACCCTCGCCGTTTACTTGCGCCAGATATTGGGTGGTGAGACAACGCTGCCACAAGTCTCCACCAGCATCTGCGCCGTGACTTACATAGAAATTATTTGCCGTAATGAAATAGGTGCCGTAGGCATAGGTTGTGATATCTTTGCCAATACGGCAGTCTCCGATTTTGTCAATGGTAACGCCTACTGAGGAACCTTTTTTTACACCACCGGTAATGTAGGCTTGACAAGCAACGCTGTCTTCCAGGCAAAGATCACTTGATTGAGACTGACCTACGAGGTTGTCTTTAATAACACATACGCCGGAAAGATTAATGTCAACCGTGCATCTTACAAAGACACCGCCTCCCTCACGACCTTCGGCGCAGGAGTTGTTTCTGATAGTGCAACCGTCTATATGGCAATCGTTATTTTCAACATATATGCCACCACCGTTGTATTTGCTTGTATTGCCGGTAATGGTGCAATCAACTATATTCGTCCATCTTTGATTGGTATAGATGGCGCCACCTGCCCCTTCGGTAGAGTTATCGCTGATAGTAATATTTTTGATGTAGCCTTCGTTTTGCGCCCACTTCTTTTCTTCCACCCAGATAGCACCGCCGCCTAAGCCATTGACGTCTCCACGGGCATAATTGTGACTGATAGTAGCCTTGCCATCTTTTGATTCAAGCGTGAAAAACGAGTAGTTGAAAAAGAGCGCGCCACCTGAAACAGCTTGGTTATAAGACATCGTGGAATCATTTTCCATGGAAATACGTGTGCCATCTGCATTAGAGTAAATAGCACCACCTTCAGATCGCGAATAGTTATAGCTGATAGACGAATTATCCATGCTGATTTTCGCGTCAGCATTTTCAATCCAGATGCCACCAGCAGAGCCTTCGTTATGCTCGATACTTGCCTTGTTCTTCATGGTAATCTGGCAGTTTGAGTACATGTATATACCGCCCGCGTCACCGCCAAAATTTCCCGCTATAGCTACGTTATCAAGCGTGAGCTTGCTGTCGGAGTCCATAGTGATGCCGCCAGCTTCTGTATTTGCTATACCACCAGTGATAAGGCCACCGGTGGTAATGGTTGTATTTCCCTTGTTTCCATCGTTTACGTTATAGCCCGTATAGGAAAACTCAAGTGAAGTGCTCGACGTAAGGATAAGATTTGAATCATCGTCCAAATGAATGACCGTTTCTTTATCATTGTTGGCGATTCTGTGTCCATTCATGTCAATGGTAATCGTTTTGGAATCTTCGATATCAAGCGTATCGGAAAAGATCCAGTCTTTTTCCATGACGATGGTTTTTCCACTGTAACCAGCTTTGATGGCATCATTTGTATTGTAGTAATAAATGGTGGTGCCATTGTCTTTTGCTGAAGCCACTGCATCTGCCGCCCAAGCTTTTGTAGGGCTTGCCCAAACGCAAACCAACATCAAAAGAGCCAACGCACCTATAAGTGTTCGCAAAAAAGGTATAGTGCAACGAAATGACGATTTGTGCATAGCGAACTCCTTTTCCACTTTCTTCCTAGCTTATCCTTAACTTACTTTCTGACTTTATTTCTTACTCTTCTTCGGTGTCTTCAATATCACCGAGCTGATCTTGTGTGGCGGCTTGCGCGCTTTCACTCTCGAGGCGAGCACGGCGAGCACTATAGGCCGCTACCGTTGCGCCAGCTGCACCAAGGGCAAGTGCCGCCATACCAACGAGAGGTGTATCCCCTGTCTTTGGCATGCCAGAACCAGCACCTGCATCTGAGTCGCCCGGCTCAGAGCCATCGACAGAAACATAAGACACCACATCACCCGGTATCTCCCAACCCGTCGTAGTAACCGTAGTTTTGCCTGCAATAGGCAGTTTAACCGTTGTTGAGTTAACTGACTCTGATTCAAACTCCGTAGTGCTCGTGCTGTTATCAACAACATCGCCCGTCTCCGGATCCACAAATAACAAACTCGTAGACGCCGCGTTGACACGAAGAACTTTTTCACTTGATCCCGCCCAGCTCTCGGGAATATCAATGGTCACCTTAAAGGTGCGGCTCTGACCCGGGATAAGAGCAGCATTACCGTTGTCAGCAACAAGCATATTTTGCTGAGCAGTTTCACTCATTTTCTCAGTGTCATACGCGTCGGCGTTGAGCCCGCTTAAGCTCGCGTTTGTGGCATCCTTGAAGTTCAAAACTTGCTCGCCTATCTTTTCTCCTGTTTCATTGTCATAGAATTCAAGTTTTGCCTGAGTGAGCACAGTGTTGCCCGTATTAGTAATAGCGATACAAAACTCAGTAGCAGCGCCGGGAGTAACCTCGGAAGGCGCAGGCGCGACCTGATCAAGTGAAATTGAACGCAAGAAAGGCACGTCAAAGGAATACAAGTCGGCTTTCGAATCAGACAAGGCAGTAACACTTCGTGTGACAAACGACACTTTGCCTTGGCTTGAGTTGTCAGATTCTTCTACCGAGAAGAAACTATCAATAGGCGTATCGCACACAGCAAATACAAAAGGCTCGGTGAAGACGCCATCTACCTGGGCGATTGCCATAATTTGATAAGTTGGGTCTTCTACGTTAGGCACTTGGTTGCCGGATTTATCGTAGATATAGCCGGTAAAGCCAGAATGGTTAATAGGATAATAGCAGTACTTGCTGCCTAAACGTAAACGTAAGTTTCCTAGAGGAATACCTTTCGGGCTGATATAAGAAAGGTCAAATTTTGCAAATCCTATAGTTTCACCAAGATGCTTTTCCATTTCTTCAACTGAAGGAATCGTCGTACGCGCAATATAGTTTTCCGAGTCCGCTTCCTCAAAAACGGTATTGGTGCAAACACTTGCAAGAAGCGTGTTTGCGTCATCCCATGGGTGCATAGTTTTAACGTAATGATC
>CAYNWQ010000102.1:0-5963 GCA_964400955.1 uncultured Gordonibacter sp.
GCTAGTTGCTTAAACCGCACACTAGCCGCATATCCGCAAGAAAAGCCGGTTATTTTTTGATAGCTTTGAAGGCTTCGGTTTGAGCACGGATGCCACGCTCTGCAGCCAAGCGCTCGATGGATGTTGCGCCAAAGAATCCATCGATACCTGGGACATGCTCGATAACATAAGCTGCGTCCTTAGGCTCTGAAATAGGACCGCCATGGCAAATAACGAGCGCATCCGGATTGATGCCTTTGACCACTTTCACGATGCCAGAGATAATCTCAACGCAGTCATCAAGTGTACGCGCAGTCTCTGCGCCAATGGTACCACCAGTGGTAAGACCCATATGAGCAACGATGATATCAGCGCCTGCTTTAGTCATTGCTGCAGCTTGCTCTTCGTCAAAAACATAAGGACAGGTGAGCATGTCAAGCTCATGAGCCTTAGCAATCATGTCAACCTCAAGACCATAACCCATGCCGGTCTCTTCGAGGTTTTTACGGAAAACACCGTCAATCAAGCCAACGGTCGGGAAGTTTTGTACACCGTTAAAGCCTTGATCTTTGAGCTGCTGGAGATATTTGCTCATTACGCGGAAGGGGTCAGTGCCACAAACGCCGGCCAAAACCGGGGTGTCTTTCACGACAGGTAAAACCTCAGCACCCATCTCAACCACGATTTGGTTTGCGTCGCCATAAGAAAGCAGGCCCGCCAAAGAACCGCGTCCAGCCATACGGAAACGACCAGAATTGTAAATAACAAAGATATCCGCACCGCCTGCTTCGGCTGACTTAGCAGTAATGCCGGTGCCAGCACCAACACCGAGCAAAATATTGCCCTCAGCAAGTGATTTACGGAATCGATCGAGTATTTCCGCACGTGACATTTCTAACATTGTTTGTCTCCTTTTCTTTGATGCAGTATCTATCGTGTGCAAACGGTATGCGTCACTCGTGCGCAACGTATATCGTATGTACCAAGTTAAAGTGCGGCGCGCGTGGTTGCGCATGCGCCGACTCACCGCTGTGGCGCGCGTCTTAAGGTAGCGTCAAAACACCGGCTACGCAGACCCTAAAATGCGCCAATACAAAACGCTACTTTTCGTTGCCTTCCATAAGGTCGATAAGCTTTTGGGCAGCAGCATGAGCAAACTCATCGTCGTTTATATGAGCATCCATCTCTATAATCTGGGCCGCCTCAGGCTTGATATTTGATTTGAGCACTTCAAAAAGCTCCGCGTCTTCCGCTGGTCCATAGAAAGGCTGGCCTTCGGCGTCTATCATAGAAACACCTTTGAGCGGCAGCATGCATACACAAGGACCGGTCGACATGTTTATCTTTGAAGCGATAGCCTCGCCAATTTGTTTGTTTTCCTCAACGGTCGTACGCATGAGAGTCACCGTAGGATTGTGTTTGTAGAGGTTACGGCCACTGTATTGCTCAGGCACCGTATCCCACGGGCCAAAGTTGACCATGTCAAGAGCGCCTACGCTGATGACGCAAGGCACGCCATTGAGTGCCGCCGCCTCACAACGCTCAGGACCTGCCGCAAGCACACCACCGACAATTTCGTCGCACCACTCTGTGGTGGTAAGGTCGAGTACACCTTTGATAAAGCCACCGTTGATAAGCGACTCCATGCATTTTCCGCCAGTACCTGTTGCATGAAAGACTAGCACCTCATAGCCACGCTCTTCAAGATAAGCTTGTGCTTTTTGTACTGCAGGCGTCGTCACACCAAACATCGTGGCGGCAACAAGAGGTTTTTCGTCTTTCATCTCAGGATGTGGATGTTCAAGCATGCCCACCATGGCATTTACGGCGTTATTGAAAATAGTGGCTGAAAAACTATTGATACCCGCAACGTCTACGATAGAAGGAAACATCGCGATATCAGAAGCACCGATATAGGGCGAAGTATCGCCCGAAGCAATGGTAGACACCATCACTTTCGGCACGCCAATAGGCAGCTTGCGCATACCTGCGGTTGCAATAGTTGTGCCGCCCGAGCCGCCCATAGAAAAAACGCCGTCGAAACGGCCGTTTGCATACAAGCTTGGTAATAATTTTTCTACGCCACGTGTCATAGTCTCTGTGGCAAAAGCGCGGTCTTTTTTCTCCACCACGACGGAAAGGTCGATGTCAACAGCACCCGCCACTTCGGCATTTGATACATCCGGCATAGTTTGCGGATCAAAAACACCACAGTGGATAGTAAGGGTATTGACTCCGAGTTCCTTAAAGCGGTTTGTTACGTAGGCAAATTCCTCACCTTTCGTATCAAACGTCCCAATGATTGCAACGGTTTTCACGCATGTCCTCCTTGCAAAATCGACGATATCCGGTCTTGTATTGAGCCGGATTAACTCACGTTTAGTTTCGAAAATACCTCCGAATACCAAACAAGGCTCAGTTTAGACCTCGTGCGATTTTTTGCAACGGAAAAATTTACTCCAACGCGTACGCACCCCAAAACAAGCACATTTCGTTCACGCCACTTACCTACACTATGCTACCGCTCATGCCGCATATGCCCGCCACCCACCGCGCGTACTGCACACAGCCGTCGTCCACCGCGCGTACTGCACGGCGCGAGTTAGTGACGCTGAACCCAAAGTGTGAGTGCACGGCGCTATGCATGTAAAAAGGCGGCAGACAATAAGAGCCTGCCGCCTTTTTCGCTTATGACTTTAAACAGTTGCTCGCAAAGCCCTATTAGGCTTTTTTAAATTTGAGCGAATCTTCACCTGAGCTAAAGGAAAGCACATCATCACTTATCTCTACATCTACTGTTTCATCTTCTATGGTAACAGAAGCTGTAGTAGCGCTTTTTCCTTCCCAAGTGCCAGATGTTTCCGCTCCAAACAGATCAAGAGTGCATGAGCCGTCTTCTTTAAAAGAAAACGTTGTACTAAGACCCAGTTCTTCTAATTGAGCCATGTCGTCAGCCGAAATGGTTTCTCCCCCAGCCTGCCCTTCAGTGAGTTTCCAATCGCCAACAAAATTAGCCTTAGCATCATCTGAGCCGCCGCCACAGCCGACAAGCGCAAAGCACAGAGCCAGCGCACATGCTGCAGCAAATACAACCGCAATTTTCTTTTTCATTACAATCCCTTCTCTCTTTTCTTTCTCGCTGTAGCGAGTAGCTCTTTTCCCTTTCCTCAAAGAGCTACTCTTTTTTACTTATCTCTTTTGTTTTTACCACTTCTCGCGCATCAGTCGCGCTTACTCTACGATTAACAGCATTTTTGCAGGTGTACTCAGATTTGCAGCGACGTCGCTCGCCACACGCAACAAGTGGCGAAAACTGCTAGGGACGAGGTTTACCGCAATTTTGGCAGAAGTTTCCCGTGTTTTGCGTACCGCACTCGCATGTCCAGTCGCTTGATACACAAGCTGGCTTAGGTTTACCGCAGTTTTGACAGAAGTTGCCCGTGTTTTGCGCACCACACTCGCATGCCCAAGCGCCGGCAGCTGCCGCGCCTGCTGCGGGAGCTGCTGCTGCAGATGCAGGAGCTGCGCCTGCCACAGAAGCACCCGTCGGTGCAGGTGCTGCGCCTGCCACGGGAGCACCCGTCGGTGCGGCGAAGCCACCGTTAGGGTCTTGGGCGTAAGCACTCTGAGGAGGATTGGCACCTTGCCCCATATTGTAGAGACCCTGAGGATTCATGCCACCTACGGCATTTGCCATACCCATACCCATAAAGCCCATCATGGCGCCATTTTCGTTTTGCGCCGCCATGCGCATTGCGTCTGCTTGAGATGCCGCCAGATTTGCCGCAGCCATAGCTGGGTCGCGCATAACTGCTGCTTTTTGCAGCTCTTTAATCATGTCCTCGTCTTCTTCGGACGCCACGATAGCGTTAACGCCTAAAGACGCGACGGCGATACCGCGCAACTCAGACCAATCTTTGGAGAGTTCTTCGTTGAGAGCGTCAGCAAGCTCAGAAGTGTGCGCAGGCACCGCACTGTAGCGGATACCCATCGCGGAGATGCGCGCAAATGCTGGCTGCAAAGCGGTCAAAAGCTCGCTTTTCAGCTGCGAGTCGATATTGTCGCGCGTATAAACATCGGTCACATTGCCGCAAACATTTTTGTAAAACAAGATAGGGTCAATAAGCTTGTAGGAATACTCGCCGTTGCAACGCACAGAGATATCCACGTCAAGCCCGATGTTTTTGTCAACCACACGGAAAGGTACCGGACTAGACGTGCCGTATTTGTTTCCGATGATTTCTTTGGTGTTGAAATAATACACGCGCTGATCTTTACCTGTATCGCCGCCAAAAGTAAAACGACGGCCAAGCTGCGCAAACGATTTTTTGATGCCCTCGCCGAGGCCGCCATAAAACACACTTGGCTCAGTGGAGGAGTCATACACAAACTCGCCGGGCTCTGCACATATCTCTACGATAGCGCCTGATTCAACGATAATCATGCACTGCCCGTCATTGACGGAAATGATAGAACCATTTGAGATGATATTGTCTTCGCCTTTGGTGTTAGAGGTACGACCCCCTGTGCGCTTTTCGCCTTTCGCTGCTAAAACATCTGCCGAAAGTGAATCGCAGTAGAAAAACTCGCGCCACTGGTCAGCCAGCACGCCGCCAACAGCACCTGCACCCGCTTTTAGAAGTCCCATATGATTTCTCTCTTTCTTTACGTGTTTTTACGTATCGATTTCCCGGTATCTGTATTATACACCCATTGCGGCGGGCTTGAGGTGAGAGGTTTTGCATTGCGCTTATAGCCGCGCATGCTTGCCGCGCGTATTGTAGTTTGCGCAAGCCTCACTAAAGTAAAGGTAATGCTTGCAACAGTGCGCATCAGAACCAATATAACTTATCAGGTTTTCTTCAAAGAGACGCTGCGCTGGTTTTTTTTCGCGACCAAAGCGACCACCGGCCACAAAATCTGCCGAGGCTTGCAGTTTGCAACCCATACGCACGAGATTACGAGCAAGCTCTATATCTTCTTGGATAGCACGATAGCGTTCGGGGTGCGCAATAACGACGGTATATCCCATAGATTGCAGTTGATAAATACTGCGCTCGTATTCTTCAAAGTGATACGGCTTAGCGCGAGTAGAAAGCTCCAACAAAAACATGCCTGAACCATCTCGAAAGGCCAGTTTGTCTGCCCACTCCATGCCGAGATCCATAAGCTTTGAGTGATTAACCTCAAACCCCATCGCAAGCGGAAAACCCTGCGCGTGTGCAGCGAGCTCATCAAAAGCTGCAAGCATGGCGTCGTAGTCAAAATAAGGGTCTCGACAATGCGGTGTGCAGACGATTTTGGTGATGCCTGCCGCTTTTGCAGCTTCGAGCATTGCGAGCGACTCATCGAGACTTTGAGCGCCATCATCTACGCCGGGCAAAATGTGACAATGCATGTCAAGCATAAACGGGGATTTCCTTCCTTAAGCTGCGTCTTCAAATACGTCTGCGCAGTATAGCACTAAAAAGGTTGTAGAGTATGTATGTCGAAGGAAATGAGCGCCGATCGCAACTATCACATCACTTGCGATTAGCGATGAGCGCGATTAAGCGGCTACTATAGACAAGTCACGCTAGACATGTTGCGCTAGACAGGCCGCGCTTCGGTGTGAATTTCCTGCGATTGATGGCGGAAGCGACTAGGCGCATTGCCTATTTGAGAAAAGTCAACTTTTTAAAGCGCGTATTCCTTGTAAAGTTGTGCAAGTTTATCGGGGTCTTTGGTAGCAGCTTCGAGGTCTTGCGTGCGATTGTCCGCAAGCAGAGCACTGACAAGCCTACCATAGCGTGCTTCACCTTTTACTTCACCCTCCACGAGTCCAGCAGCCTTACCTTCGGCAATCCCCACAGCCTTACCACGTGCTTCACCGCGTGCTTCCCCCGCGGCCTCACCCATCTCTACACCTTCAGTATATGCCCTACGTAAACGTATACGTATCTCATCTTCTTCTGTTAGACCACAAAACACGTCTCTCACCCACA
>CAYNWQ010000103.1:0-5904 GCA_964400955.1 uncultured Gordonibacter sp.
GTGCCCGCTATTATGGAAGCACTAGGCGAGCGAAAACTCGACGCCATCGTGCTCACGCACCATCATGCAGACCATATGGGCGCTGCTGCACAGCTGCGCGAAACAACGGGAGCGACGGTTATCGCGTCACGCATCGAGGCCCCCTTAATTAGAGACCCTAAAAAAGTAGGTGATTCGATATTGCCTACACCAAAGGCGTGCGAAGTTGACCATGAAGTAGAAGATGGCGATATCGTAAAAATAGGGGAGATGGCCTGGAAAGTATTGCTTACTCCTGGCCACAGTAAAGGTAGCATGTGTTGGTATTTACTCCCTCAGTTTGGAAACCATAAAGAGAAACTTCCCGTGCTTATTTCAGGTGACACGCTTTTTGCGGGAGCGACAGGACGTACTGATTTTGAGGGTGGAAGCGACCTTGATATGACATCTTCCATAAAACGGCTCGCTCTTTTACCTGATGAGACCATAGTATTGCCAGGGCATAACGAGCAAACCACTATCGCTCAAGAGCGTAGACGCACATTCGCGCGTTGGGGTAGTGAGCCTAGATAAGCCAAAAGATAACGCGGGACGCACGCTTGTGCTTGGCTAGCCCGCAGTGTGCGCACAGGGGGTGCGTGCATAAAAGACGAGAGGTAAAAATGGATATAGTTGGACTTATTGGTATCGGCGTGGGTCTTTCCATGGATGCTTTTGCGGTCGCTTTGTGCAAGGGTTTAAGCATGAAGCGTATCAATTACAAACATGCGCTTGTGATAGCACTTTTTTTCGGAGGATTTCAGGCCATCATGCCTTTGATAGGTTGGGCGCTCGGTACGCAGTTTGAGCGCTTTATTACACCTATTGACCACTGGATTGCGTTTATTTTGCTCGCCTTTATAGGTGGCAAAATGCTTGTTGATGTGGCGCGTGCAAAAGACGACGAGGCTCCCGAAACACCCGCAGAAGACGTGCTTGATATACGGGAGCTTTTTATGCTTGCCATTGCGACATCCATCGATGCTTTAGCAGTCGGCATTACCTTTGCTTTTTTGCATGTTGAGATAGTGTCTGCAGCAGGCATAATTGGTTTGACTACTTTTATTATCTCGTTTGCAGGTGTGGTGATAGGCAACAAATTTGGTGCACGTTTTGAGCGTGGTGCGTCTATCGTGGGCGGTGTCGTGCTTATACTCATTGGAGTGAAAATACTTATAGAGCACCTGTTTTTCTAGATTAGACTAACGCGCTTGTTTTCGCACGCGCGAGCTACAACCCCGGCGGACGTGATAACTTCGACGCGCCAGCCCCTAGTGCACTTGTTTTCGCACGCGCGAGCTGCAACACCTTTACTCGATAGGGTAGCTGCCGAGCACCTTGACCTCGCGCAGCTTGAGACGCAAGCACCCGAGTGCTGTTTGTACAGCAAGGTCGCTAACACTGCCTTCAATGTCGATGAAAAACATATAGTCGCCTAGTGCTTGTTTGGTAGGGCGCGATTGTATCTTTGTAAGGTTGACGCCAGCGTAGGCAAATTCCGACAATATCATGAGCAGGGCTCCGGCTTTATCTGCTTGCAAAAAAAGCGCAAGAGAGGTTTTATAGCGCGTGCCATTGAAAATGGCCGAGGCATTTTGGCGACCAATGAGCGCAAACGAGGTTTGGTTGCCAAGGCGGTCTTCGATGTCGACCTCGGCAACTTTTGCACCATAAAGGTTTGCGGCAAAAGCGTTTCCGATGCCAGCGGTGTCTTTGTGCTGCGTAGCCATGCGAGCGCTCTGTGCGGTCGAAGAGGTGACGATGGTTTCGCGACCGGGTAGTTTTTCGTTGAGGTAGCGCCTGCATTGCGCAAGCCCCTGTGCATGCGAGGCAACCTTGCGTACATCGTCAATGCCTGCATCTGGGTGCAAAAGCAAGCAGTGATGGATGTCTATGACGGTCTCGCCTAAGATAGTTGCACTGCTCTCAAAAGCGAAATTGTCAAGCGTTGCGCTTACGGCTCCTTCAAGCGAATTTTCGGTTGGTACGACGCCGTAGGTTGAGCGTCCTCTCTCGACATAGTCAAACACTTCGCTTATAGATGGCGCAGCGATAAATTG
The DNA here is from genome assembly GCA_964400955.1 of uncultured Gordonibacter sp. GTDB lineage: Bacteria > Actinomycetota > Coriobacteriia > Coriobacteriales > Eggerthellaceae > CAJFUR01. The sequence continues at coordinate 2,079 of CAYNWQ010000103.1, forward strand.
CATGTTTTCGTCTCCAAGACGCGCGGCAAATGCATGTGCCGCTTCGTCAGAATACGTGCCTTCAGGCCCTAGAAAAGCGATGCTTTGGGCGTTATTTTCCATCAGTCATACTCCTCAATTAACTATAATCCTCAAAAATATCGATGATTAGTTTTCAAAAATATTCACAAATCCGCACCTTAAAACCTTTCACCGACAAATAATGTCGCTCGCGCCAGATTTTTGCGGTACGCGCCTTGCTCATCAATGAACCCGTAAGGACAAATTAAAGCGTTGAACTGCGATTTCGCGGTTAGTGCGGTTTTCGCTTGCTAGTCTCGAGATGATAATCGTCTTACATTTGTGTTACAAGTCTAAAGGGAATGAAACCATAATAATTATGTGAATGCTCGATTCTTATTAATCTCATTTAAAAATAATAGCTATCGACGAACGGTAGGCTTCAAGTTCAAAATGTTACGTTCGATTTGCCGCGTAACATTTCGCAACCATTTGCGGTAAATATCTCGCGCTCACGCTCAAAAACTCTTTTCGTTTTCGCGATGTTGTGAATAATGACTTACGTTGTATCAACAGACGAGAGCACCTAAAAGGAGGTGTGCGCATGGAAACAGAAGCCATGAGCGGTCAGTTTCAAAGCATGCTCGAGGCGCGAGGAGTATCGCGTCGCAGCTTTTTGAAACTGTGCGGCACCATCGCAGTTGCAGCTGGTTTATCCGAGCTAGCGGCTCCGCGTGTTGCCCAAGCACTCGAAGAGTCTGTTATCGGTGCACAGAAAGGCGACTTGTATCCGGTTATCTGGATAGAGGGAGCATCGTGCACGGGATGTACAGAGTCTTTCGCCCAAGTAGAAACCCCCGATCCCGCCACCGTTGTACTAGAGTTTATCTCACTTAACTTCTGAGAGACTCTTTCTGCAGCGGCAGGTCATTCGATGGAAAAAGCCAAAGAGCAAACTATCGAGGCTGGCAATTACATCCTCATCTATGAGGGCGCAATTTTGGAAGGTTGGGAAGGTAACGCGTTGCGTGTTGCCGACGAACCTGGCACGGAGCACTTAAAGAAAGCTGCAGCGAGCGCTAACGCAGTTGTTGCGTTGGGTTCTTGCGCAGTAAACGGCGGCTGGATGGGAGCTCATCCCAATTCATCAGACGCGCTCGGTGTTCAGCAGTTCCTTCGTAAAAATGACATTGACACCCCTGTTGTTAACGTACCTGGTTGCCCAGCGAACCCTGAATGGCTCGTGTCGGTACTTGTGGATGTCGTCGTTATGAAGCTCGCTCCTGCTGAGCTAGACCTCACTTCTGAGGGCAAACCGGCAGGCATTTTTGGCCAGACCATTCATGACAATTGCGAGCGTCGTGGTCACTTTGAAAATGGCGAATTTGTTTACGCGTTTGGCTCAGAGGAAGAGGCGAAAGGATATTGCCTCTATCCTGTAGGATGCCGTGGTCCGCAGACGAAATCAAACTGCGGCGTGACTTTGTGGAACAACCGTCGTAGCTGGTGCGTCAAATCAGGCGCTCCTTGCATTGGCTGCTGCGAGGCTAATCCAAACGATCCTGGTCAAAACTGGGTTGAGGTCAATACTCCATTCTTCAAGCGTCATCGCGACTTGCGCATTGGCGACTGGGTAGTTCAGCCGGGCACGATTGCACTCACTATTACTGGTGTTGTTGCAGGCGCTCTCGTTATCCACGGCTTTGGTATGAAGCTTACCGGACGTATGGATGGCGGCGCTGATTTCGAAGAAATTCGTGGTTGGGACAAGAAACATCCTGACAAGTCCATTGGTAAATACGATCTCACTTCTGCAGAGAAAGAACAAGCCTACACGGAAAGTGCTGGTCATGCTCCTGCTGAAGGCGAAAACAAGAAAGGAGGTCAGGCCTAAATGACTCGTTCTGTAATAGATCCTATCACACGTATCGAAGGTCACCTCCGTGCTGAAATGGAAGTGGAAGACGGCGTTGTTGTAGATGCTTGGGTTTCCGGTGGCTGCTTCCGCGGCATGGAACTTGTAGTTGAAAACCGTACTCCCGAAGATGCTGCACAAATCGTGCAACGTATTTGCGGCGTCTGCCCGGTATCTCATGCTCATGCTTCTACCATTGCAGCAGAGCGTTCTTACGGTATTGAAATTTCAAACAACGCACGCATCATCCGCAACCTCATGGAGGGCGCACAGTTTTTGCACAGCCACATCCTGTGGTTTTACAACCTCGCTGCGCTTGACTATGTAAATCCTATCAACGCGCTTGAGGCTGATGTAGACACCGCTATTGAGCTCGCAAAAGCTGCAGGCACCTCTATGAATAGCGACTTTGGTGCATTGAAAGAGCGTCTGTCGAAATTTGCAAGCAATGGCCAGCTTTCTATTTTCTCTGGCAACTGGTTTGATGCTGAGGGTGGAGAGGGCTATACACTTCCTCCTGAGCTCGACCTCATCTGCACAGCTCACTATCTAGAAGCTCTCAAGATGCAAGCACGTGCTTCTGAGATAAATGGTCTGCTTGGCGGCAAGATGCCTCATGTTATGACTCTTATCCCTGGTGGCACTGCATTTGTACCAACTGACCAAAAACTTGACGACTTGAAATATTTGGTCGACGAGGTATACGAGTGGGTATCTTCAACCATGCTGCAAGATACGCTTGCTATTGCTCCTTACTACACCGATGCTCTCACTTGGGGCGGTGGCGTAGGTCGCTACATTGCTTGGGGCGTATTTGAGGGTCAAGGCAGCTACTCTGACTTTGGCGAAAAGATGAAAAATCGCTACATGCCTGCTGGTGTGCTTGATGACAAACTTAACCTCAGCGACGTTGAGGAAAGCAAGATTACTGAGTACATGGGTCACTCTTGGTATAAGGGTTCAGAGACCATGCAATCACCTTATTTTGTGACAGAGCCTGACTTTACCTCTTATGACGTAGATGATCGCTACTCATGGATCAAATGCCCAGCCTATGACGGCAAACCTCATGAGGCTGGTCCGCTTTCTCGTGTGCTCGTTGCTTATAAGCGCGGCAACACTGAGATTAAGAAATACGTCGACGATTTGCTTGAGGCGCTTGGCGCTCCGGGTAACATCGCTGCGGTACAGTCCACACTTGGCCGTGTTGCTGCTCGCAACATCGAGGCGGTTTATCTTGCTGGCCTCATGAAAGAATGGGTTGACGAACTCATCGAAGCAGTAAAGGGTGGCGACAGCGAGTACTTCCGTTCACCTGAGACCATCACTGGTGAGGGTACGGGCTTCTGGGAAGCTCCTCGTGGTGCTCTTTATCACAGCGAAAAAGTTGTCAATGGCAAAATCGAGGGTTATCAGATTATCATCCCAACTACGTGGAATGCTGCTCCTCATAACGAAAAGGGTGAGCCTGGTCCTATGGAGCAAGCTCTCATCGGTTTGCCGGTTGGCGACATCGAAAAGCCTATCAACGCTTTGCGTACTGTTCACAGCTTTGACCCCTGCACCGCATGTGCTGTGCATGTGAGCGAGCCGAAAACAGGCAAGAGCTTTGAGACCGTTACCAATCCTTGGGGGGTGAAGTAAAATGGCACATCTCGCACACTATCGTGAGGCGCACCCTCTGTTGTTTGTGGTGACGCACTGGATCAACCTTGTGGCGATGATTTTGCTCATTGTTACTGGTTTTAGCATCCATTTCCCGTTCTGGGCAGGCTTTATGGGCATCGCTCGCGGTGTGCATATCTTCTGCGGTTTTGTGTTGTTCATCAACTGCGTTTTCCGTCTTATCGCAGCTTTCTTCGTAAAGACTGCACCTACTGGCGGTACTCGCAAGCAGGTTAAAGACTACAA
>CAYNWQ010000104.1:0-5850 GCA_964400955.1 uncultured Gordonibacter sp.
CTATTCGGTTGATGCTAAAGAGCTCTCGTTAAAGAGGTGGGTCGGTGTGTCGGTTCTTGGGCTTGAAAAAGACAAAGGCTCGCATTCTTTGGCGACGATTCCTTGGGAAGAAGTGCTCGGCTACAAAGTCGTTTTGCCTTTTTCTATGTGTATGCGTGAGCGGTATATGGTGCTCGCAAGTGCATTTTGGGAAATGGTGTTTTACGAGCTTGAGTATGAGTGGGCGCGCGTGCGTGCACAGGCTTGCGATGGGCGAGGTGCTCGGGCTCATGATGGGCGAGGTGCACGGGCTCATGATGGATGCGATGCACAGATTTGCGATGGATATGATGCGCGAGGTACTTACACGGATGTGTCGCGTGGGCAAGACGGGTGTGTCCGAGTGGGTAGGGAAGGCCGTGCGGAGACGACGCACGCGCAGGATGGGCGTGCTCGCAATGTAGGGTTTTATCGGCAGCTGCATAACGTTAACGATGAAAACAAAATGAACAGGGCATATCTTGAGCGCCTTGGGAAAGACGCTACCGTATTAAATGAGCGGTCACGTGCTGCTTTTCATGAGCTAGAGTTACAGGTTTTGCGTCAAATGTGTGGTGCTTGTGAGTTTTCAGGTGAAACATAATTGAAACAAAGCGCATACGCGCATGAAACAAAAGCCCCTTATCCTTGAAGCACCACAACATACGGGTGGTTTGTGCACGTGTGCCTTATTACGCTAGCTACTGTGTGTGCGGCTGTGTGTGGTTGCGATTGCAGCTGTATTTGCGGTTTTAAGCGTAGCGGTTAGCATTGCTTTGCCACCTAGTTACTGTAACTAAGAAAAGACGAGGAGTGTAAAGAATGTCTATGAGGGCAAACCTCAAAGAGGGAGACATTAGGATACCAAGCGGTTGTGCTATTGCTGGCATCATGGACAAAAGTGGTGCGCGACATGATGGTAGCGATATTTTGAAGTCCATTGCGCTGATGCATGACAGAAGCAACGGGCTTGGCGGTGGTTTTGCTGCTTATGGTATTTATCCAGAATACAAAGACCTTTACGCCTTTCATATTATGTATGAAAGCAAGGAGGCACGCTCAGAAACCGAGGCGTATCTCGATACCTATTTCATGAGCGAAAAACAGGAGCGTATCCCTACTGAAAATGTCCGTTCTATCAAAAACCCGCCTGATATCTGGCGTTACTTTTTAGCGCCGCATCCGGTGCGCCTCAATATGAGCGAGCTCGATGAAGCTGAATACACCATGCAGCATGTGTTTTATATTAACGGTCACATCAAAGGTGCTTTCGTTGCTTCGTCTGGGAAAAACATGGGTGCGTTCAAAGGCGTAGGTTATCCTGAAGACATTGGTGAGTTTTATCGTATCCGTGACTATAAAGCTTGGGCTTGGACGGCTCACGGACGTTTTCCTACCAACACTCCTGGCTGGTGGGGTGGTGCGCATCCTTTCACGCTGCTCAATTGGTCTGTCGTACATAACGGCGAGATATCAAGCTATGACGCAAACCGTCGCTATGTTGAGCAGTTTGGCTATGACTGCGAGCTGCAAACTGACACAGAAGTCATTACGTATCTTTTCGATTTGCTTGTGCGTCGCCATGGGTTTTCTCAAGAGATGGCAGCACACATCATGACAGCAAGCGCTTGGGATGAGATTGACAAAATGGAGCCTGAGCGTGCCGCGTTTGAGACAGCTCTTCGTATGGCTTATTCATCAGCACTCGTCAATGGTCCTTTCTCGGTCATCCTTGGGTCAGACGAGGGTCTTTTGGCGCTCAATGATCGTTTGAAGCTACGTGCACTTATGGTGGGCGAAAAGGATAGTATGGTCTATCTTGCAAGTGAGCAGGCTGCTATTGAGATAGTTTGCCCTGACGCACAAAACATACGCGCTGTTGATGGCGGCGTGCCTTTTGTTGTACAGCTCGATGAAGTGGCAGCACGCAAGCGCAATGAATCAGCTGAAAATGAACCGGCGATGTCGTCTCGTCGCGTGCATAAAATTGATTCGGTATCTGCTAAGAGGAAGGAGGCGTAAAAGCCATGTTAGATTACTTACTTCCTCGTTATAAAGTACTGCGCGATACGGATATGTGCGTGCAGTGTGGTGTGTGTGAGCGCTCATGCTCTAATGAAGTACATCACGTTGATGAGGATTTAGGACGTGTGGTTGCACGGCATGATAAGTGCGTAAACTGTCAGCGTTGTGTCGTGATGTGCCCTACACATGCTATCGCTATTACTAATTGGCCGCAGGTGGGTAATGGTTCAAATAACTGGACCCTACCTTATATGCAAGATATCGCTAAGCAATCGCAGACGGGCGCGGTGCTACTTGCTTCTATGGGAAACCCCGAGCCGTACCCTATTTATTGGGATCATTTGCTGCTCAATGCAAGCCAGGTTACCAACCCCTCCATTGACCCTTTGCGTGAGCCAATGGAGACGCGTGTGTTTTTGGGAAGCAGGCCAGACGTGCTCAAAGTTAATGAGCGCGAACATAAAGTCGTGACCGATATCCCGCCGCAAATAAAGCTTGATGTGCCTATTATGTTTTCGGCGATGAGCTTTGGCTCCATATCGCTTAACGCACAAAAGTCTTTGGCTATGGCTGCTCGTGAGTTGGGCACGTATTTCAATACTGGCGAGGGTGGTCTGCATCGCGACCTTGAGCCGTATGGTGATAACGCTATCGTGCAGGTGGCTTCAGGGCGCTTTGGCGTCGACCCGCATTATTTGAATGCTGGTGCGGCGATAGAGATCAAGATAGGGCAAGGCGCAAAGCCGGGTATTGGCGGGCACCTACCAGGAGAAAAGATCAACGAAGAGGTTTCTCGTACGCGCATGATTCCGCAAGGTACTGATGCTATTTCTCCTGCTCCTCATCACGACATTTACTCTATCGAAGACTTGCGCCAGCTTATATTTTCACTCAAAGAGGCCACGCGTTATACAAAACCTGTTGCAGTAAAGATTGCTGCTGTGCATAACGTTGCTGCTATCGCAAGTGGTATGGCACGTGCCGGGGCTGACATTATTGTGGTTGATGGCTTTCGTGGTGGTACTGGTGCTGCTCCTAAGCGCATTAGGGATAACGTTGGTATACCGATTGAGCTTGCGCTTGCGGCAGTTGATGAGCGCCTGCGCGATGAGGGTATACGTTCAACAGTGAGCCTGGTGGCGGCAGGTTCTATCCGCTCATCAGCCGATGTGGTGCGCGCGGTGGCTTTAGGCGCAGATGCGGTTTATTGCGCGTCAGCTGCGCTTATCGCGATGGGTTGTCACCAGTGTCAAGACTGCTCGAGTGGCAAATGTAACTGGGGTATCGCAACGCAGCGCCCCGAGCTTACCAAGCGGCTCAACCCTGAAATCGCCGCCGAGCGCGTAGTTAACCTCATACGCGCATGGAACCATGAAATCCAAGAGATGATGGGTGGCATGGGCATAAACGCTATCGACAGTTTGCGCGGCAATAGGCTGATGCTTCGCGGCGTTGGACTTAATGAAAAAGAACTCGAAATCCTTGGCGTAAAGTACGCAGGAGAGTGATGTGATGAAAAGGATTTATGCAATAGAGGCATGGTGCATTGATTGCAAACGATGCGAAGTTGCCTGTAAGACATTTCATTCTAAAAGCAAAGATACCTTTAAGGCATTTACGGTAGAGTTTCCTGTTCCGCAAAATCGCGTACATGTAGAAGGCACTAAGCAGCTTTCGTTTGCCGTAAACTGCAGGCACTGTGAGCATCCTAAGTGTGTGGAGGGCTGCATCTCGGGTGCAATGCGAAAAGACCCTATCACGGGTATCGTTACTTCCGACCCAGAAAAATGTGTAGGTTGTCGTACGTGCGTATCGATGTGCCCATTTGGAGCGGTACACATCGAAGACGTTGCTGAAAAAGGCATAGCATATAAGTGTGATTTGTGCGGTGATGGTGCAGGTCAACCAGGAGAGCCTAGCTGTGTTGCGGCGTGTCCTAACCGAGCGCTTATCTATATAGAGAGCGAGGGCTGCTAGTATGGAAAACAAAAGCGTAGACTTTCTTATTATTGGCAACTCTGCAGCAGGTGTTAGCGCCGCAGAGCATATCCGCGCCAACGACAAGACTGCTTCCATAACTATTTTGAGTCGTGAACCCTATGCAGTTTACGGGCGCCCGCTTATCTCTTATCTCATTGAGGGTAAAACGACCGAAGAGCGCATTGGCTTTAAAGAACCGAGCTTTTATGAGGACAACCATATTGAGGCTCTCTTGGGCGAGGACTTTACGGCGACCTCACTTGATGCCGACGCGCATGCCGTCACCCTTGCAAATGGCAGCGTTATAACTTATGGGAAATGCTTGCTCGCGACAGGTAGCGTGCCTTTTGTGCCGCCTATTGCAGGTCTTGAGGGCAAAACAAACGTCTATCCTTTTATGACACTTGATGACGCGAAAGCGGCTTGGGCCGCAACGGTGCAAGCAACAGAGATTGCGCATGCGAAAGCTCGTGCATCTCGCGTGATCGTGGTTGGTGCAGGATTAATCGGGTTAAAGGCAGCAGAGGCTTTGTCCCATCATGCTGATAGCGTGTTGGTGTTAGAACTTGCTCCGCGTATTTTACCTGCGGTATTAGACGACGAGGGTGCAAAGACCTTGCAAAACTTGCTTGCGTCGCATGGTATTACCTGTATGCCGGGCGTGTCGGTTGATGAGTTTATGGGCGAAGGTGACGTTATCGCCAGTGCTCGTCTGACTAACGGCGAAGTAGTAGAGTGTGATGTGGTTATCACAGCCGTAGGTGTGAGGCCAGCTTCGGCGCTCGCGGTAGATGCGGGTGCTGAGCAGGGGCGCGGCCTTGTGTGTGGGACAGACTTACAAACGAGCCTTGCTGATGTGTATGCAGCGGGAGATGTGGTGCAAGTGACAGATTTGCTCGATGGAGCAAGGCGCCCGTTGGCTTTGTGGCCAAACGCTTTGCGCCAAGGAAAATTGGCGGGTCTGCACATGGTTGGTGCGCCAGATGCAGAGCCATATGAGGGTGGTTTCGCGGTGAACGCCGTTGACTTTTTTGAAGCTTCGTTGCTTACAGCGGGCATTATAAACCCCGCTGAAGATAGTGACTGCGAGGTCGAAATACACAGAAGTGACGAGTGTTACACCAAATTCGTCAAACGAGATGGCTTTCTTGTGGGATACATTTTGCTCAACCGTCCGCAAAACGGTGGTATTTATACCTCACTGATTGAGCAAAAAATCCCTCTCGATACCCTTGAAGGCGACCTTTTTGACATGGCGCCTCTCAATATCGATTTTCCCCAAGACCTGCGCTGGGCGCGTTTGCATAAATGTTACCCCGCAAATCGCGACAGATGTGGGCGAGAGGAGCGTGCATAAATATGAGTTCTCAAATGTCTGAAACAAGTGCGCAATCTTGCGCGCGTTCGACTGCAAATGTAAGCGTGTCTTTGGGTACTGCTCATTTTAAGGAAGCTAACGAAGAAGTGCGCGCTGCACTAGAGTGTGCTGACACAGTAGAATTAAACGACGTCTATGCTCAACGCTACTTGGGCTGCGCGATGCCGAGTGGCAAACGCCTTGAGATACATGGTGTGCCGGGTAACGATATGGCGGCTTATATGGATGGTGGCGAGATAGAAGTTTTCGGGAATGCTCAAGACCAGATAGGCAATACCATGAACGACGGTTCTATCGTTATACACGGACGCACAGGAGATGCGACGGGGTATGCGATGCGCGGCGGTCGTATCTTGGTGCGTGATGGCTGCGGCTGGCGTGTGGGCATCCACATGAAGCAGTACGTTAGTAAATGTCCTGCTATTGTGATAGGAGGGGATGCGGGCAGC
>CAYNWQ010000105.1:0-5839 GCA_964400955.1 uncultured Gordonibacter sp.
GGGTGCCCGGCGCGGATTATCAAGGAGAAGGACGACAAAACCACCATGAAAACAGCACTGGAACCGGCGCTGCGCACCCTCTGAGAGGAGGCAATGTCATGCAGCTCAACGAGGCCCTGTACAGCGCAAAGCGCAGCGCCATCCGTGAATTCTCCGCGCTGGCCCGGCAGAATCCGGGATGTATTGCCCTGACCCTCGGGGAGCCGGACTTCTCTACTCCGCTGCCCATCTGCGAGACTGTTTCCGATGCACTTGCGGCCGGACAGACCCACTATATTGAGAACAACGGCGCATATGCCCTGCGTGAGGCCATCGCCCGCTTTGAGCGGGAACGGAACGGCATGGACTATACACCGGAGGAGGTCATTGTTACCGCAGGCGCTACGGAGGCACTGTTTACCGCACTGTTCGGAATCCTGAATCCCGGGGACGAGGTAATTGTCCCAACGCCGGCCTTTGTGCTCTATGAGCAGATTATCGGACTGTGCCGCGGAGTGTTCGTGCCGTATGACACCGAGCCGGATCATTTTCAGCTGAACGCCGGGAGACTGGAGGCGCTGATTACCCCCCGCACAAAGGCCATTATCCTGAATTCCCCCAACAATCCCACCGGGTGCGTTTATCACCGGCAGAGCCTTCAGGCTGTTCACGATGTGGTAAAAGGGCGTGGAATCTTTGTCATCTGCGACGATGTATATCGACAGCTGAACTATACGGAGGACAATCACAGCTTTGCGGAGTTCCGGGATTTGCGGCAGCAGATTCTGCTTGTACAGAGCTTTTCCAAGCCCTATGCCATGACAGGCTGGAGAATGGGTTATCTTCTGGCAGACGCCGTGGTAAAGGAACGGCTGGAGCTGCTGCATCAGTTTATGGTGGTTTCCACTCCGGCTCCGTTTCAGAATGCCTGCATCCGCGCGCTTTCATCGGGCGTGCAGTCATCGACTACGATGAGCTCCCAGTCGCGAAAAGTTTGATTGCTTATGCAACTTATGGCGCGCTCTATATATTTTTCTACTCCATAGACAGGCATAACGATAGAGAAAAAAGGTGATGTAGCCGCGGTGCCCTCGCGCACACACGCACTATCCTCGCCCGCGACCACAGAAAACATCACAGCATCTCTCGCGACCACAGAGGGTATGTGCTCCCCTTTTTCCATCCTGCCCTACCCTACAAAAACCTGTAGCTTACGGTGCGCACCCCCCAAGCATTGCACGACGAAAAGCCAAAAGCTTTCCAAACGCCAGGCTGCAAATCGAGAGAGCGGCTGCCACCATTAAGACCACCACAGTCATTAACCGTCGCGAGCACCGTCATGCCGTTGTAAGAAATCTCGACCTTGCGGCCAAAATAACTGCGATAGTTTGGCCACGACATAGGTATCGCCACTCCCATAGAGTTATCGTCACACACATCTCCCGTAGCAGTTGTACAAGGGTTTCCTACATAAGGATCAGTTGAACCACCATAGGCCGAGGCCACACCGCTAGACCAGGTGCCGTCACTGTTGTCAACAGGCGTCGTATCGGGCTCAACGGGTGTCGTATCAGGTACCACATCTTGCCTTGTGACCGTTTCGGCATTTTCATTTATGCTCGCCTGCGCCGCAGCTTGAGCGGCCTCTTCTTGCGCCGCGAGGCGCGCCTGCTCTGCCTCGAGCGCCGCTAAACGCTCAGCTTCTGCTTCTTGTGCGTCCCCTAGACTTGCCTTCGCTGACTCAACAACACTTTGCGCTTCGGTTTGCTTTTGATCTATCTCAGAAAGCTTGTTTTCGTAGTCATTTTTTTGCGTGTTCAGTTCAGAAAGCAGATTGTTGTAGTGCTCGGTGCGCTGTTTTTGCGCCGCAACCTCATCTGCCTGATAACCCATAATGGCTTTCAGATAGCTGATATTGCGCAGCAAATCATCGAAGCTCGTGGAAGAAAAAATCAAGTCAAGCACGAGAGAAGTCGTCCCGCCGCGATACTCATAAACCGCCGATTTGGAGAGCGCGCTGCGACCCTCAAGCATCGCACTTTGCGCCTCTTTGGCACTCGCTGCGGTCTCATCAATGCGCGTTTGCAACTCAGCAGCTTCTGCCGTGAGCGTGTCGTATTGGGCAGTGATATCTGCCATACGCGCTTCCGCTTCATCGAGTGCCGCTTGAGCATCGCTTACCTCATCAGCGTATGCGCGTGTAGGCGCGCAAATTGCACCTGACGCGAAAGAAAACGAAAGCATAAAGGCAAGCAACACCGTTAGAAACTGACTACAACGAGCCCGCAGATGGTCCTTATATTTTTTCGTTACAAGGTCTTTTTGGCAAATGCCGTCTCTCAAGCGAACCCTTTCGCCGCTGCCTCTATTTCCCTCATGCTTTTCGCGCGATACGTACAGTGCTTTAACTTGAGCGCATCGGGGAAACATATTTGTTTCACTAGTCCATTCGTTACTATGGTATTGCAAGCACCTCGTTCAAACAAGCAATGCACCCAAAAGCACATAACAGCTCAAGGTCAAATACGCATTTTCTGCGCTATGCAAACATCTCGATGAGCACAAAAACACGCGCCTCGACCAAAACGAACGCGCTACAGACAAATTGCGCCATAAGCAAAACACACGTGCTACAGACAAATTGCGCACATCACAAGCAAAGCGCACACCACGCACATGATCCAATCGCGCAAAGCAAACGGGTATTCCTTAAACCCACTTTCGCGCGTGCGCAAATTAAAGCCGCGCACTTCAGCTGCGATAGCCGCAGAGTTAGTCTTTCGCACCGAGCTCACCAAAAGCGGCACGCATAAAGGCACCATCAGACGTATCTTTTTCACCAGTCCACCGTCAAACGCCACGCCGCGCGCCATTTGTGCTTCCATAATGCCTGCCATGTCGTTCATGAAAAGCGGAATAAATCGCACCGTCGACGTAAAAGCAAACGCATAGCGATACGGCACATGCAGCACCTTTACCACCGCATTTGTCATGTCGTTTATTTTCGTGACGTAAAACACCAAAAACAAAGGAATAGCTGCGGCAACGAGCCTCACTATGGTAGTAAGCGCCGCAAGCAGGCTGCCTGTGCCGACATACCCCCACGGCAGACTGATGAGCAGAGCGCCACTCGGGGTGGTAAGCACCTGCACCACGGCAAGCACAAGCGAAAACAAAGCGACCGCACGCGCTAATGAGAGCGTTTGCTTTATAATCTTGCTTGAAGCGGCAAGTCCAAAGGCAAAAACGAGCGAGGCGATAAGAAAATACAAATTTGATGTGCAAAAACATGCAAGAGCAAACAGAAACGCTGAGAGCAACTTTGCGACGGGGTTTGCGCGGTGCATGAAACTCTCACCGGGGACGTATTCCAAAAAGCCTTTCATTGCTGGCCTCCTTTCTCTATAGATTGCATCCCACTTACGGACTGCGCCTCCTCTATAGATTGCATCCCTCTTACAGATTGCGCCTCCCTTACGAACTGCATCTCCCTTGCGTAGTGCGCCTCCCTTACGGACTGCATCTCCCTTACGTAGTGCGCCTCCTCTGCAGACCGCGCCTCCCCTACGGGTGTGAACACGGGCGCGTTCGCGCCATAGAACAACACAGAAAGCAGCGCTTCTGTCATCTCATCGAGAGTGTTTGCGTGTGCTACGGGAGTATTTTCGAGTGTAGGCAGTGCGCACGCAAGCCTTGAGGAGAGTTCAACCATTTGAGGCGGCACCAACGACGCACGCTCGCAAATATCTCGCGAGCGCAATATATCAAACGTAGGTCCATCGGCCACCACACACCCCGCATTAATCACGATGACGCGACTGGCAAAATCTGCCACCACCTCCATGTCGTGGCACACCATCACTACGGTTGTGCCCTTCTGCTGTAGCGTCTCTATCGCCGTCATCACTTTGAGGCACTCTAAGTAATCAAGACCCGAGGTGGGCTCATCAAGTACAACCACTTCGGGCGAAGTGACGATAGCAGACGCTAAAGCGAGCAACTGGCGCGTGCCACGGTTGAGCAAAAAGGGGTCAGCGTCTGCCTCAAAGCCAAACTCTTTTATGACGGCGTCAACTCGCTTGCACGCCTCATCATCAAAGCGCCCGGTTGCACGAAAATTGAAAAGCAGCTCATCGCGCACGGTATTACAGCAAATCTGCCGGTCGGGGTTTTGAAAAAGAAAGCCTATCTTTTTTGCGAGGTCGCTCGTTTTGAGGTCTGTAGTCGATACACCATCTATAAGTACCTGACCGCTTGTTGGTTTTAAAAGGCCATTTACAAGTCGCATGGCGGTTGATTTTCCCGCACCGTTTGTGCCGACGAAAGCGACAAATTCGCCTTTTTCGATAGCAAAACTCACCTCGTGTAAGATTGGTCTTTGTGTCGCATAAGCGGCATTTACCGCGCGAAACTCGATGGCTGGCGTTGTCTTAGTTGGGATTGGGGTTGGGGCTGAGATCGGGTTTAGGGTCGAGAGCGCGAGCGTGGGTGTAGCCGGCGCAATGACTTCGGCGGACACAGGCATGGCAGATACGCTAGCCGAGACAAGCACAGGTGCGGCATGCTTGTCTACGCCCTCACCCACACCCGCGCCTACGAACGCATCCACGCCCGCGCCTACGAACACATCTTCGCCCTCGCCCGCACCCGCAATCGCGCCCTCACCCATGCCCGCATCCAAGCGCTTTAGTTGCGCCTCAAGCACATGTGCAGCATCGTCTATGTTTTTACACACTGGACCTGTGTACGCACCCGCACTCTTAAGCCTTTCCATGAGCGTCGTTGCACGTGGCGCATTCACGCCAATCTCTCGCAGGTCATCTGCGTGCGCAAGCACCTCGCACGGTGGCGCCGCATAGCGCACGCACCCATCTTGCATCACGACAAGCATATCGGCATATGCGCTCATCATCGCGATTTTTTGCTCGACCACTACAACAGTTATGCCGCTTTCTTTTGCATAACGCGCGAGTGTATCAAATACCGTGATAGTCGACGTTGGATCAAGCTCTGAGGTAGGTTCATCGAGTACGAGTACGCGCGGGCGCAGCGCGAGGATGCACGCAATGGCAAGCTTTTGCTTTTGTCCACCCGAAAGCGCATCTATATTGCACTCCCGCAGGTTTTCGATGCCTAAAATGCGATATGCCTCATTCGCACGCGCTTCAATCTCTTCTTTTGGCACACCAAAATTTTCTAGGCCAAACAGCATCTCATCTTCAACCACACCAGATACCATCTGAGAGTCGATATCTTGACACACACTGCCCACACAGCGCGAAATCTCAGTGAGCTCGCACTCGCACGTGTCATGTCCACAAACTAGCACCGAGCCATAAAAATCTCCCGGATAGCAATGCGGGATAACACCGTTTAGCGCATATGTGAGTGTTGATTTGCCCGAACCCGCAGCTCCTGTTATACCCACAAACGAGCCTTCCGGTATGGTAAGGTTAATATGCTTGAGCACTTCTTCGCTACCTTCACGATAACGAAACGAAAAGTCTTTGATTTCTATCATTATTTTTTTCTCTCAATACTTTGCGACAAAAATGAACAACTGGCGATCCGCGCAAAAAGATGGCACAGAAAACCAATACGGGCGGGCGCTAGATGCACTCGACAATTAGGTGCACTCGCGCCCACACCCCACGGTTATTTTTTCAGAACTTTCCTCAGCGGCACGATAAGCACTTGTACGAGTATGGCGTTAAACACTGCCGTACCAAATACGATTGCTGCATAAGTCGCAAGCGCCACTGCTACATTGCCGCCAGTAGACACTACGTTTATGTAGATTGAAAGCAAAGCGAAGGTGCCACCAGAGACAACCGTTGACACAAAAGTATTGACGAGCGGG
>CAYNWQ010000106.1:0-5765 GCA_964400955.1 uncultured Gordonibacter sp.
GCTTGCGTGTGCGGACGCACCTGCGTGAGCCGCGGCACTAGCGAAAATAGCGGGCGTGCCTGTGCAGACGGGTGCGGCTGGGCGTGCGCGATAGGCAGCTCTCCAACCAAATATCATGCCAAGCAGGGCGCTAAATAGGTAAGTCAAAGAAACGCCCACATTATTGGGGCCACGTGTGGAAAATGCTCGTTCAGCGAGAGCTGCTTTGAGCGACATGCCGCCCGAGAAACAGGCGAATGCATACGACAGAGATCTAAAAGCGATAACGTAGTCGACGGTTGTAGCTGAAGTGTCTGCGGAACTCAGGCCACTGCCGGGTTCTACGTCTTTTGCGAGTGCTGATGTGGGGACGCGCTTGAAAGAACCTTTTTCTGTGCGCTGACACACACATGCTAAATCGGTGCCCTCTACAGAAACCATAAATGTGCACCCGGGTTCGAGGTAGTCTATTTCGGCGCGTATCTTTTTTGAAAAATGCCGAAAGAGCGTTAAAGAAAACGGCAAAAGCCGCAAGAGTGAGCGTACGTAAAGCGCCTTTGGTGTGCTTTGCGTACCGCCTGAGTGTGAAGGTCCAGACATACTAAATCCTCCTTACTGAGAGATGGTCGCATATTGCAGACGCGAGAATGATAGCACAAGCTTATCTGTACAAGGGTATTTTGCACGGCATTTTATGTAGCATTTGCATCATTAGTCGGTGTACACCATAAGGTGTATATGTGTGACGCAAAAATGACATTTCTTCTTTGTATAGGCTAATTGGCGAGTGTGCGTGTTAAGGTAGCCATGTCGTTAAACGAAGCGACGATTTTGAGATATAAACGGTTTGTTTTGAATGACGCAAAGGAGCGTGTTTTCATGACTGACATAAATGATTCATCTTCAGGTTCTACGGAGCCGGTGCAACCTGCACAACCTGTACAACCGGTGCAACCTGCACAACCTGTACAACCGGTGCAACCTGCACAACCTGCACAACCTGTGCAACCAGCATTCGCGCCACAGCCGACGCAGCCTGCGCAGCCTACGCAGCCTACGCAGCCTACGCAGCCGGCGGCTGCACAACCCGCAAGTGCACAGCCAGTGCAGCCTGTGCAGCCAACGAGCGCACGTCCTGCGCAACCTACGGGAGCATATCCCGTACCTCCCGCGTCGGCACGCAGTGCTTATCAATCGCAGCATTATGCTAGCCAAGCACCTTACAATGCTAGCCAGACTTCCTACGCTCAAGCCTATACGCCTGAGCAACCGGCAAACCAAGCCCAAACTTTTTCGAGCAAAGCTGACAAAAAAGCCGACAAGAAAAAGAGTGGAAATGGCGGCGGCCGTACCTTTTTAATCGCTTTTGTTGGAGCACTTTTGGCTTGCGTGATAGCGCTCGGAGGTTTTGCAGCTTGCAATGCGACCAATACCTCTAGCAAATCAAGTTCTCAAAGCTCAACCACTTCACAAACTCAACTCGGATCACAAAGCTCAACAACGGTGAGCGGTGATGATGAAGAAAATGACTCGTCTCTCGCCGAGTCGGTTGCAGCAAAATGTCTGCCGTCTGTTGCAGCAATTGATGTTTACACCTCGCAGTCGTCAAGCATGTACGGCTACGGCTATGGCTATGGTTATGGTTACGGTTCAAGCGGACAAGATAGCTCTACTTTGACCCAAAGCTCACTCGGCAGTGGAGTAGTACTCACCGAAGACGGCTACGTGATTACCAACTATCATGTTATAGAGGACGGACAGGCCTTTAAGGTTACCATCGAAGGCGAGACCTATGACGCCGAAGTGGTGGGCAGTGACCCAAGCTCTGATATCGCGGTCATAAAAGCCCAAAATGCAAGCGGACTTACTCCTGTTGAGTTAGGCGATTCTGACAACTTGACCATTGGTGAGTGGGTAATGAGTATAGGTAGTCCCTTCGGCCTTGAGCAGTCGGTTGCAACTGGCATTGTGTCTGCTACGAGCCGCTCACAAATCATGGATAGCTCAACGGACTCTTACGGCAATTCCACTGGTGAGACTACTATTTATCCCAACATGATCCAGACTGATGCTGCTATTAATCCTGGCAACTCAGGCGGTGCGCTCGTTGACAAAAATGGCAAGCTCATTGGTATCAACACGCTTATCACTTCTTATTCGGGCAACTATTCCGGCGTTGGTTTTGCAATCCCTGTGAACTATGCAATCAATATTGCCCAGCAGATTATCGACGGAGAGACGCCAACACACGCAAAGCTCGGTGTTTCGCTGACTACGATTAATTCCCAAATCGCGAAACGCTACGGCCTTTCGGTTGAAGAAGGAGCTTACGTATCAGCTGTTGAGTCGGGTAGCGGCGCTGAGTCAGCTGGCCTTCAGGTAGGTGATATCGTGACCGCCTTTGATGGCGAAGAGGTAACTTCGGTAAGTGATCTTATGATAGATGTCCGTTCGAAGAATCCCGGTGATACGGTCACGCTGACTATATCCCGCAGTGGTGAAACTCAAACCATAGATGTTACGCTTGGGTCTGACGAAAGCTCGAGCTCTAGCGAGACTCAAAAAGAAAGCCAGTCGTCTTCGCTATATGATTACTTGTATGGCAACGGCGGGTCGAGCCAAGGTAACATCTCCTAGGTTAGAAGTTTCTTAGGGCCCTAGAGGTTGTCCCTCTTTTCCCTTTCCTCTTGCGGCCCATCCCTTCCCAACTTTCCGCCCTGCTAGCTTTCTTCAGTCCTTGAGCTACACAGGGCGGAAAGTAAAAATCGCCCCTCACAAATCGGCGCATCTTCGCTCGCATTTCACGAGCGAGACTTTCGAAAAAGCAGGCGCGATAAGGGAAATAACAGAGCTTTTTTCTTTCTTCCTTTCTCCTTCCTTTCCCCAAAGCCCCCTTGTTGTAGCCGGCAAGGGGGCACCTTTTTGCGAGGAGCTTGTATTTACAGCGCCAAAGAGCACGCTGACCGAAAAGCCATACACACTTTAGCTGTGAGCGTCAAAAGTAACGCGTATCGGGTATAAAAAATGCTCCCGGACACTCTCGGGAATGCACTAAGGCAACCCTTAGAAACGTCTCAAGTATCCTCTGGCGCGCGTCTTAGAGGTCTTTAGGGATAATATATGAGCGGCAAAATTGTTAAAAGCTCGATTTTGAACGTCCATAAAACTGTCCCACCTCAATATTTCTTTGCTAAATTTTTTGTTCAACGGTGCGTGCAAAGAGTACTATAGGTACGCAAAGCAATACCCAACTTGTTTCAGGGAAAGGAAAACCATGAACGTCAATGAATATTTGCAACTGTTAACTGAGCGCTATTCCGTTCGTAAGTTTACCAGTGAACCGGTTGCTGAGCAAGATATAGAAGCACTGCTGCGCGCTGCGCAGCTTTCGCCAACCGCATGCAATAATCAACCGTTTCGTTTGTGTGTGGTAACTGCTGTGGATGGCTTGGCAAAAATTGACGAAGCTACCAAGTGTCGTTATGGTGCGCAAGTTGTTATCGTTGGTGCGTATGATAAGGGTGCTTCAGCTAAGGGGCTTGGCTATGAGACAGGTGACTTTGGCGATATTGATACAACTATTGTTCTTACAAACATGGCAAACGCGGCAACAACGCTAGGCTTGGGAAGTTGTTGGGTTGGCGCCTACGACGCGCAGGTCATTCGCAAGAATTTTAACGTGCCCGAAAACTATGTGCTGGTTGACTTGCTTATGGTGGGGCATATGGATGAAGCATGTACGCCATCGCCGCGTCATACAGAAACGCTTTCGATAGACACATTGGTGGCGCGCGAAACGTTTTAAGGTAAAGTATGCGCTTTCCTACTGTGCTGTTTTATTGTCGCTTGTAAACTTGTCGGTATTTATTGATTCGAAATAATAGGCAAATATGGATATAATTTTAAGAAATAATCTCCAAAATTGCCTTTAATTTTAAATTTGAGAGAGTCGGAGATTAATTCCTACTCGAAGGGCAAGTTTGCACTCATTTGCTTTTGTGCCTAATAAAAAACTCTTGTTTTAAACCAATAGTTGTATAGACTTGCAATGTAGTAAAAACTATTGGAAATGAAAAAACAGCTCACGCAAATCGAGGCAATTAAACCATGTGGATTCTCTACGCATTTGGCTCTGCGCTTTTCGCAGGTCTAACCGCCATTCTTGCAAAGTGTGGCATTCAAAAAACCGATTCTGACGTCGCGACGGCAATTCGCACCATTGTGGTGCTTGCCTTTGCTTGGCTTATGGTTGCGCTGGTGGGTTCAGCGCCCACTATTGCGCAGCTCAGCGCTAAGACCTGGGTCTTTCTTGTCTTGTCTGGTCTAGCAACGGGGGCGTCGTGGCTGTGCTATTTTCGGGCGCTGCAGCTAGGTAACGTGAACAAAGTGGTACCTATAGACAAATCAAGCACGGTGCTTACCATCTTGTTGGCGCTCATTTTTCTAGGCGAACCCATAACGTTTACTAAAGCGGTGGCTATTGTGCTTATTGCCTTGGGTACGCTTTTGATGATCGAGAAAAAAGATGTAACAGGACAGGGAGAAGAAGAAAGAGCAGGACAGGGGGAAGAAGAAGCAGGAGCTTGTGCGCCAACCACCACCTCAGCGTCGGCATCTCCTAAAACCTACAGCTGGCTTGTCTTTGCCATACTTTCTGCGGTATTTGCTTCCCTTACAGCCATTTTAGGCAAAGTTGGCATCGAAGGTGTTGAATCAAATTTAGGAACAGCAATACGCACTTGCGTGGTGCTGGTTATGGCGTGGCTTGTAGTGTTTGTCAAGGGGAAACAGCATTCAATCAAGGCAGCGCCTAAAGGTGAGCTCGGCTTTATTTGTGCATCCGGCCTCGCAACGGGAGCGTCGTGGCTTTGCTACTACCGCGCATTGCAAGATGGCCTTGCCAGCGTGGTGGTGCCCATTGACAAGTTGAGCATTCTTGTCTCTATTGCCTTTTCGTTTGTGGTATTCAAAGAGCGCCTTACGCGAAAATCGGCTGGTGGTCTCGCTCTTATTGTGGCAGGAGCTATGTTCATGCTGGTCTAATTGTGAAAATCCTCATCCCCAATGCGTTAATGCTTTGTAAATGCCGATATCGCGTGCGGGTGCGCTGAGTTTTCGGGTAACATACCATCAATTGTGTATAAAGCCACGTTGAAAGGGTAGGTATGTCGGGCGATTTTCAATACAAGCGCGTTCTTTTGAAACTATCAGGCGAAGCGCTCGCGGGAGATTTGGGGTATGGCATTGACCCTAAAGTGGTTGATGATTTAGCA
Organism: uncultured Gordonibacter sp.; assembly: GCA_964400955.1. Classification (GTDB taxonomy): domain Bacteria; phylum Actinomycetota; class Coriobacteriia; order Coriobacteriales; family Eggerthellaceae; genus CAJFUR01. Next base: position 5,253 of record CAYNWQ010000106.1, read on the forward strand.
GAGCAAATTGGCGAGGTTGTGCAAGGCGGCGTGCAGCTTGCGGTAGTCGTGGGTGGCGGAAATATTTTCCGCGGCGTATCGGGCGCAACTGAAGGCATGGATCGCGCGCAGGCTGACTATATCGGCATGCTCGCCACCGTCATGAATGCGCTCGCTTTGCAAGATGCTTTTGAGCGACATGGTGTCTTTTCGCGCGTGCAAAGCGCTATCAACATGCAAGAAGTTTCAGAGCCATACATTCGCAGACGCGCTATCCGTCATATGGAAAAGGGGCGCGTTGTTATTTTGGCTGCCGGTACGGGCAATCCTTACTTTACGACTGACACCACAGCGGCTCTGCGTGCGTGCGAACTTGATGTGGACTGCCTGATGAAAGCCACGAAAGTCGACGGCGTTTACGATAGTGACCCAAAGACAAATCCTGACGCAAAGCGTTTTGATCGCATTAGCTATATGGATGTGCTCAATCGAGGGCTTCATGTGATGGATTCTACAGCGACGTCTCTATGTATG
>CAYNWQ010000107.1:0-5638 GCA_964400955.1 uncultured Gordonibacter sp.
CAGGTGCTTGCTGCCCTCGATGACCCCGATACTATATTTGCTCTGCTTGAGGATCTTTTTACTATCAGGGAAATAAAGGAAACTTCGCAACGCCTCGCAGTGGCGCGTCTGCTTGCCGACAAAAAATCTTATGCTGTTATCGAGGAGGCAACAGGCGCGAGCGCAACGACTATCGCGCGCGTGTCGAAATGCTTGAGCTATGGCGCGGGTGGATATGAGGCCGCCTTGCAGGTGCTAGATGTGGCCAAGTCGTCGGAGGTGGGCGAGTAGGCTGATATGCGTTTGTCCTCAGTGTGTGAATGCCTGTCGACTTGTTGCGCAAACCCGCGGATGGATATGAGGCCGTGCTGCGCATACTAGATTAAATACGCTAAGGGCGCCTGTGTGGGCGCCCTTAGCACTTTCAACGAAGAAAGAGACTTACTCTTGTTGGGGTTGGGAAAGATTAGCCTTCTATAGCTATGGTCTTTTTCTCGTCGAGTTTGGGTTGTTCTTGTTTCTTAGGAACGTCAATCTTTAGCGTGCCATTTTCAAACTTTGCCTTGATGTCGTCTTCTTCGATGTCGTCTCCTACGAAAAACGTCCTTGAACATTTGCCACTAAAGCGTTCTTTGCGTACATAGGTGCCCGCTTTGTCGGAGTCTTCGGTTTCCGACTTTGTCTCGGCTGAAATGGTGAGATAGCCTTCTTTGAGCTCTGCTTGTACGTCTTCTTTTTTGAATCCTGGCATGTCGACGACGAGTTCAAAACCGTCCTCGGTTTCTTTGATGTCGGTGCGCATAAGAGTGGGGGATGTCTTTTGGAGAGGCATTTGCGGTGCATCGAAAAAGGCATCGAATGGATCGCTCATGAGCTCACTTAATAGGCTGCGATTCCTGCGCATTGGTACTAACATAGACATAACTTTCATCTCCGTTTCGTTTCGACTTATCGGACTTTGCGCTTGCAAACCTGCTCGTAGAAACCTGCATCCTTTCGCGGGCGGACATCCTTTCGCGGGTGGGCATCCTCTTGCGGGGCGGACATCCTCTTGTAGGGCGGACGCCTGACTTGTGAGTTGTAAGTCTCTGCGGTGTGTTTGGCTAACACCTGCGCTCTCCGATAAGCCTTTTGTTTGCTTTTCTTTGAACGACTCCGTTATAGTTCGCAAATTAGCACTCGTCAAGCGAGAGTGCTAATTCGTCAACTTCCCGTCATTTTTCGTTTATTTCAGGTAACCTTGTTGTGCGCGCATGGGCGAGTGGTGCAATATGGGTACAATAAAGGGTGTGCATGCGCAATTTATAGAACTCGACCTAAAAGGTAGTGTATAGATGATTTTTGAAATATTGAAGTCTTTGCTCATTGGTATCGTGGAAGGCATCACCGAGTGGCTGCCTATCTCGTCAACTGGCCACATGATCTTAGTCGACGAATTTGTAAAGCTGCAAGTGTCTGATGACTTCCTCGCTCTGTTTTTGGTGGTCATACAAATCGGCGCGATACTTGCGGTTGTGATTTTGTATTTCCACAAGCTTAATCCTTTTTCGCCGACGAAGTCACCTGACGAAAAGCGCTCTACATGGCGGCTTTGGGGTATGGTGGTTATAGGGTGTATCCCTGCTGCGGTATTTGGTTTTGCGCTTGACGACTGGGTAAATGAGCATTTTTACAACAAGGTCACCGTAGCGGCTATGCTTATCGTTTACGGCATTATTTTTATCGTACTTGAGCGCAGAAACCGTCGCCGCGCACAAGAGGTGAGTTTTAGCTTGAGTGCCCCTCGCGGTAAGCATGCTCGCGTAACTGCCTTGCCAGATGGTACCGACCAAGAGCTTAACACAGCTGTAGAAGAGAGACTTTTTCGCATCACGAGCGTTGATGATATCGATTGGAAAACAGCGCTTAAAATAGGCTTTTTTCAAGTGCTTGCTATCATCCCGGGCACTTCTCGTTCGGGTGCTACCATTATCGGCGGCATGCTTACGGGCTGCTCGCGCACTGCGGCAGCTGAGTTTACGTTTTTCCTTGCTATCCCGGTTATGTTTGGCTGGGGTCTGGTAAAGGTTGTCAAGTTTATAGCGCGCGGACTTGTGATGTCTCAGGTGGAAATCGCCGTTTTGGTGGTAGGCATCGTGTCTGCGTTTGTGATGTCGGTTGTCTCTATTCGTTTTCTTATGGGCTACATCAAGAAAAACGACTTTAGCGCTTTTGGTATTTATCGCATTATCGTAGGGTGCGTGGTGCTAGGTTATTTTGCGTTTGAATGCGCCGGCCTTTTGCCGTAAGGCTAATTGCAAGCGGCTCATCGACTTTAAAAAAATAGTTGGGATACGGGCACTAAACTGCTCTGTCCTAGAAAATAACACTAATCATAGAGCGTCTGAGGCGTGCACTACACCCGCACGCCTCAGGTTTAGTGAGCCCCGCAATAAGCAACTCAACACTTTACCCATCTCTTCAGTGTCGGCGATAAGCCGGTCAAAGTCGCTCTGATACAGCTTATCTTGTGCGGATTGGTATTTTTCAAATTCGTTTTCAGCAAAGGCTTTTGCGATAGCCGCCGTTACTTTTCCCTTATGATGTAGTACTTCTTCTTCATTAACGCTTTCTTCGCTTGTTGTGTCGAAGTTTGGCAAAACTTAATGCCGCTAGCCCTTTTTAAGGTGTTGCGCAACATCTCTTTTTTTTCAAGAATAATACCCTTATACATTGAGTTAAAAAAAGACAATCAAGATTGTTTGAGATTAAGTCGCACTTTGCGCACTGATGCCTATATGCGTAGATGTGCAGATGTTTTTTGCAACAAGGGAAGGTTTCAGGGTATTGTTTGAACGTGCGGACAAAAGCAAGGAGTGGCACACGGCACTGTATTATTTTGCTGAGCATGTGCGTTCTCTTTCGTTCGGTCGTATCAACTATAAAGCACTTTACGCACGTCTCGATTCAAGTAGAGTTTTTGTAAACCACGAAAACTCGGCAGTACGCAAAAGCTCGGCATCCATACTCTCGCGAACGATTCATTCTCAAAGGTATATCGATGCCTTGCGCGCAAGCTATAACGCAAATCCTTTAGTGTTTAAGGAAGTGGCTGCCTGGCTTTTCGAGGAGCTAAGAATTGACGCCACTATCCCAGAGCCTCAGATAGCCCAATATGTGCAAGAGTGCCTCTGGCCAGATGTGTGCACTGGCCTTGCAAACGAGATATCTGGAGGTCGCACAGGCATTGGTTTTGGGCGTGTACGTCGGGAAATGAACGCCTTTATTGCAAGTGTATCTGCGAGCTGTGCTAGTTATTCGGAAAAGTTTGTTTCTGTCATATCAGCCATATTAAAACTCATGACCTTTGGCAAGTTGGACTCATCTGCTATGCATGCCTTGTGCGAGCAAACCCGTCCTTTGCCAAAGATAACATCCGATGGGGACGTAGGTGCTGTAACGTGTGACCAAACTTTGACAGGCGAGCAGAACGCAGCCTGCGAGCAAAGCCCAACCTGTGAGCAGATCGCAACATGCACACAGGCCCAGACGTCCGTGAAATCCTCGGCCTGTGCGCAGACCCCAGCGCTCGCACAAACCCGAGTTGCTCTTGAGCCGGATGTCGCGTGCTTAGTGAGAGTGTGTGGTCTGCGTTATGAGCTGCCTCACATTTTGCAATATGGTGTAGCTTTCGACCTATTTTCCGATGTGCCCAAAGATTTAGACCCCCATAGCGAAACGCCTTGTTCAATCCTTGATGCGTGGATGGTCGCCGGGGGGGGGGCTGCCTTTTTTGCTTGGGCGCTATACCGGCTGTGATTTGGTGGACTCTGCCTTATATGTGTCAAGGCAGCATTGCTCCATTACTCAGAGAAATGGCAAGTGGTTCGTAAGAGACGAAGGTTCCACATACGGTACGGTAGTGCAGGAGCCAACGGGGGAGGTTGTTTTTGACTCTACGCTACACGAGCATTGCTCAGAATGCGAAATCCACTTTGGTCAGTGGATTGTGCTTGCGGGTCGCTCTCGTTATTGGTTTTGTGGTTTAGTAAAAGGAGCCTTTGGGTTTTCGCGTGCTCGCGAGCATTTAGTCGACTTTGACGATAGGAAAGAAGGAAGCGAAATATATGCGCTCTAAAATCGTAAATTTAAAAGGCTTGCGTTCTTTAAGATACGCAACCGGCAAACAGATTTATTTCAACGCGCATACAAGCGATGCACTCATGCAGGATTTTCCCCAGGAGCTGCTCGAATATACGCTTGACATGCAAAACGCCAATAGCGTTACGGTGTGTTTTGATATCACGCGCATGGAAGATCTCGACAAACATTTGCGCACCCCGCTGTCCTCTGGCGACCTGAAAAATATGTTGGCGCAAATAGGCGATATGCTAAAAGTATGCAAGGCGCGCGGGCTTATACTTAAAAACATAGATTTTGATTTCAGTCGTGTTTTTTACGACCCATGGCATAGCAGCACGAGATTTATTTACCTGCCTTTTGATGGTATAGAGCCCAACCTTGCAAAGATAAAGTCTTTTTTCGTTATTCTGTCAAACAAAATAAAGCCAGCCGACGCGGATGCGGCACAAATCGTTAACCAATGCAAAAACTTCTTCTGCAATGCAGTTGACTTTAACTTAGATGTATATATCAGGTTTCTTGGGGGTTTTTCGGTTGCGAAAAATAACGCTGAGCAGCCTATAGAAAATAGAACCGTGCAATCGCGCCCACTTTCGGCAAAGATGGCTGGCGTGCATGCGGTTAATGTCGTCGCATCGGCTACTGTATCAGGAAACGCTGCGACCCCAGTAACCCTTGATTCTGAAACTACTTTGCTCAACGAGAACTATATAGGCACAGACCAAAGTGGTGCCTCTGGTGTAAATGCATCTCACGCGGGTGCAAGTTATGAGGGGCAACACGCTCGCATTGATCCTCCAACAGGTGTGCTAAATGCTTTTACTTGGGCAGACATCAGCGATAGCGAGCGAAAAGAAATACTCGGAGACGATACGTCGGCAAACGACGTATCGAAGTCCGTGTCGGTGCCCGCTCCAGCACCCGCTCCAGCACCCGCTCCGGCGCCTACGCCCGCACCTACACTAGCGTCTACGCCCGCACCTACACCGACGCCTACGCCAAAGCCAACTCCCACACTACCCCCCACATCTCAAAAACATTTCTGGCTCACGCATGTGCGCACGGGCGATAAAGCAGAAATTGTTGGCGAGCAATTCGTCGTAGGCAAGTCCAAACACAGTTCGTTTCAAGTGCGTAATACTACAACCGTTTCACGCTCTCACGCCATTTTTTCTGTGGCGGACGGCGTGTGCTCAATGCAAGACAACAAGTCGCTTAACGGGACTTTTATCAACGGAGAAGAAGTAAAAGCAGGTGTGAAGCGCGCACTGAAAAATGGCGACACGCTACGCATGAGTGATGAGGAGTTTACGTTTGAAATCAAAGAATACGTTTAAGAGGATGGCGCGCCATGCACACCACCTACACCCGTGACGCGCATTTACGACCTATGTGCGCCGAGCCACATGTGTCCGTGATAGCGCCCGCCCAATCGTCTTTTAAGCCAACCGTAGAAAGGAAAACGCATGCAATTTGCAATAGCCGGATATAGCGATGTCGGCAGAGTAAAAGAAACCAACCAAGATAGCTATGTGGC
>CAYNWQ010000108.1:0-5627 GCA_964400955.1 uncultured Gordonibacter sp.
TTTTGCCTATCTTTGCAAACGAACCAACACTTATGAACATTGGCATCTCAGCATGCCTAGCAGGTGCTGTATGTGGAGACCACTGCTCGCCTATTTCTGATACAACTATCATGGCATCTGCTGGCGCAAACGTAAACCACGTTACGCACGTGTCAACACAGCTCCCCTATGCTATAACAGTAGCCGCTTTGAGCTTTGTTTGCTTCATCATCGCAGGCTTTGTACAAAACGCGATTATTTGCCTCATCGTCGGCATTGCACTGGTACTTGGCACGCTCTTTGTATTGCGCTCCACCCTCGGCAAGAAAAACGGCACCGCTGGAAATTACAAAGTTGCAGCTGCTGAAAAATAAGGGTGATGACTCGTATAGGCGCTGCCTCAACGCTAGCACAAGGAGTAACCGTCACAACTTAAAGCTTGCATGACTCATTTAGGCAAGCACTTTAGGACAACACTTAAACCCCCGCCTGCACAAATTGCGAGCGGGGGTTTTAACGGTAAAGAGGATTAAAACCGAGCGCACTCTCCAAAAGTAAAGCGCACAGAGGATTAAAACCGAGCGCACTCTCCAAAAGTAAAGCGCGCTTTAATGATGCTTTCACGTATAGCTCGGAAAGTTTCTTTTTCGCCATACTCTGCAAGATACTCAAGCATCCCTTCAAGCATCGCTGCGCTATCGGGATGAATCGTCATTTTATGCGCGGTGCGCTCGTAATAACGCAGTGCAGAAGCATCAGTGTATGACGCACCTTCATACACTTTACACGCTGCGACGCGATCACAAAACATCTCTACCACATAGCGTGTTGGCATAGGTTTGCCAACAAGTGTCCCATCAGCATTGTTGCGAATGTCAATCCAGTACTCATAATGATGGCGGTTGCGCCCTTTATGATGCAGCCATGCCGGCGAATAACCTAATATTTCGCGCTCAATTGCATTAGGTGAGCGATCGCCCTGAAAGTAAAGCGCACCGGCGCGAAATTCCGTAGGAGCATATTTCGATAAATCATGCAGCAGACCTTGCTTATAAAGCCCCACTGCAAAGCAGTTGCGCATAACCTCTAGCTTGTGTTTAGTGATTGTTATGAAATGGGCGCGTGCCTTTTCATATGAAAAAGAGCTGTCTTGCATGCAAAACCTCCTGACTTACACAAACATAATACCATGCGCCGTGCATAGAATAGATGTTTTCATGGTAAAATAGCAGGCTATGATTGGAATGCAGCAAAACCAATAATTGATAAGGCATACAAGCTATGGACTGGAATCGTGAAATAACATTTAACTGCGAAGGTCGCAGATATAACCGAGCAAAAAACATTGCTGCCCGTGCAGAAAATATAATTGGACGTCATATAAGCTACGACGGCGAGCTTGCGACACTGAATGCTTTTGTGGCTGCGAGCAGTGGCTGGAGGGATCATTATCGTACGGTTGTGACCTTCGACGAATGCCAAGAAGAGATTGTTAATTTCTCTTGTAATTGCGTCGACTTTGTTGAAAACGACGGCATGTGCAAACATTGCGCTGCGCTGTGCTTTGCCTTCGACAGTGACCCGACCAGCTTTGAAGGGTATCGCGCAAGTAAAACTCCTGCGACATCGGCACGCCTTAGGGATTTTATGCAAAGCGTGAGCGCAAACTCAGCCATAGATGAGATTACTATTACACGGGACAGAATGCCCCAAGACGCAGGACATGCTATAGACTTAGAGCCAATACTATTGCTCGATAACTCAGATTGGTATCTCCATTTTAAAATATGCGGACCTGAAGGCTCCTATGTCGTAAAAAACATCTCCCAATTACTCAACCGCGTCAAAACAGCAAGCAGCTTTTCCTACGGAAAAAACTTGACCTTTACTCACTCACGAGAGATGTTTAGCGAAACCGCTCAAACTTTTCTTGATTTTCTTGCTCGTGCCGAAAGTATACGAGAGCAGACAAGCGCAGCAGCTTACTGGCGCTATCGTAATGCAAGCATCATTGATAGAGTCTTGCAGCTTTCAGAATACGAGCTCATAGACTTACTCGATTTACTGAGAGGACGACGTTTTGTAGTTGAATTTTCAGATAAACGCAAAAATTCTTTTACCTCAGAGATTATAGATAAAAATCCTCCACTTTCTCTCAAGCTTACGCCTCAAGAAAGTGGCGCTTACACCATAGAAAGGAAATCTCAATTTTCATTAATTGCCCAAGGCGAACGTGCTTATTTTTGGGATGGAAAAGTGTTTTGGCATGCAACAGAAGAGCTTGCAGTCCGAGCAAACTACCTAAAAGCGCTTTATTGTGAAGGTGCGGATACTCTCTTAGTTGCGCAAACTGACCTCCCACTTTTCTGCTCAACTATGCTGCCTTTTATAGAAAAATATACCCAAGCTGATATCCCGAGTGAGCTTTTTTCAATGCGACCACAGCCTTGCAAAGTCGAGTTTTACTTTGACAAGGACAAAAATTACGTCACTTGTAACGCGTGGGCTGTATACGGACAAGCGCGCTATCATATTTGTGGCACCGATGGCACAGATACACATATTGAGCCAGAGATGGGTCCTTTACGCAACATGGCAAAAGAAACACGTGCTATCAAACTCGTGGAGAGCTATTTCGCAGATAATTATCTCGGGATAGAACACAACGATACACATACCATCGTAAAACATAAAGAAGAAGAGCAATTTCGCACAAATGGTTCAATTGCCGTAATATCGCTCAAAGATAGCGACAGCGTGGGCGACTTGTTGTTTGGTGGACTAGCAGAATTTGGCATGCTTGGCGAAGTGTATACCACGCCTGCTTTTGACAGACTTATTCGCGACAAAAAACCACGTGTAAGTTTTGGTGTCACACTTGCAGGAAACCTCATCGACCTAGAAGTATCAACACAAGACCTCCCCGCTCATGAGCTTTCTGCCCTTCTGTCAAGCTATCGCCAACACAAACATTTCCACAAGCTCAAAGACGGCAGCTACCTCAGCCTCGAGGAGCTTGATTTAAGTCAACTCGACAGGATAGCGGCAGACCTCGGCATTACATCAAGACAGCTCACCGAAGGTCACGTAGAACTACCAAGCTACCGCGCTTTTTATCTCGACGAGGAGAAAGACCTCAACCGCGATCGCAGTTTTATGCGCTACTTGGAAAATTTCCGTGCAACCTGCGAGAGTGACTATACCGTACCGACTGGCCTAGAAAAGATATTGCGTCCCTATCAAGTAGAGGGTTTTCAGTGGCTCAGTGCGCGCGCTGATGCGGGCTTTGGCGGTATACTAGCTGATGAGATGGGACTTGGAAAGTCGATTCAGCTTATCTCTTTTTTGCTTTCGCGTAAAAAAGAGATGCACGGGAAAAACCCGAGTCTTATCGTTTGTCCTGCCTCTTTGGTATACAACTGGCTTGCCGAGTTTGAACGATTTGCCCCCGAAATGAATGTTTACACTGTTGCAGGCAGCAAGGAAGAAAGAAGCCGCTTGCGCACAATGGCATGCAGTGTAGATACCGACATTGATGTCTTGATAACTTCATACGACCTTTTGCGCATCGATGCAAGCGAATGGGAAGAGTGTTCTTTTTATTGCTGTGCGCTTGATGAGGCTCAATACATCAAAAACCCCGCCACACTTACAACAAAGGCAGTAAAACGATTAAACACTCACACGCGTTTTGCTCTTACGGGCACACCTATGGAAAACCGACTTTCTGAGCTCTGGAGTATTTTCGACTTTCTCATGCCTGGTCTTTTGGGTAGCTATGCTCGTTTCCGCGAACGTTTTGAGCTCGCCATCATGGGAGGAGACGAAGAGGTGGCGCATCGCCTGCAAAAAGCTGTTGCGCCTTTTATGTTGAGACGTTGCAAGGCTGATGTCTTAACCGACTTACCCGAAAAACTTGAGTCGGTCGTGTATGTGCCCCTCACAGGCGAGCAACTCTCCCTCTATCGTGCCACAGAGCAGCAACTGCGTGAAAGCTTGACAGCTCAGCATAAGACGCGCAAAGAGCGCGACGCTGGCAAATTTAAGGTCGAAGTATTAGCCGAACTCACAAAACTCAGGCAGCTCGCTTGCGACCCCTCCCTTTTGTACGATAACTACTCAGGTCCTGCTTCAAAGCTTGATGCAATGTGCGAGCTTATCGCTTCTGCACAGGATGCCGGCGAAAAAGTACTCGTGTTTTCTCAGTTTACAAGCTTTTTGGCACGCATCGCCACACGCCTTGTCGAGGCGAACACCGACTATTACCTCATCACGGGTCAAACCGCAAAAAAACGTCGCCTTGAGCTGGTAAATGCCTTTAACAAAGACGACACACCTGTCTTTCTCATATCACTTAAGGCGGGCGGTACAGGACTCAATCTTACCGGCGCATCTGTGGTCATACATGCTGACCCTTGGTGGAATGCGTCTGCACAAAATCAAGCGACTGACCGCGCACATCGCATCGGGCAAACACGCGTGGTCAGCGTACAAAAAGTCATTGCAAAAGGCACCATCGAAGAACGTATATTGCACCTGCAAGAGACAAAAAGCGAACTTGCAGCACAAGTGATAGGCGGCGAAAGCATTTCACTTGCCAGCTTAACGAGCGAAGAGCTGTTAGGCCTTTTACAAGATGAGGCGAGTTGAAATATTGCAATAAAAAAATGAGAAATAGTGTAAATGCAAAACAGAGAGGATAAAACATGCAGGACTACAAGCAAGAGTTTATAAAGTTCATGGTAGAAAGTGACGTTTTGAAATTTGGCGACTTTACGCTTAAAAGCGGAAGAAAGTCCCCGTTTTTCATGAACGCTGGCGCCTACGTTACCGGCTCACAATTACACCAACTCGGGCTTTATTATGCGCGTGCCATCAAAACGACCTTTGGTCTTGATTTCGATGTGGTATTTGGCCCCGCCTATAAAGGCATCCCTTTGTCAGTCGTGTGTGCTATCGGCCTAAACGAACTCTATGGCAAAGAGGTGCGCTATTGCTCTAACCGCAAAGAAGCAAAAGATCACGGAGAGGGCGGCCTGCTTCTTGGACACAACTTACAAGACGGTGACCGCGTAGTTATCGTAGAAGATGTCACTACCTCGGGTAAATCTATCGCTGAGACCTATCCTCTCATTACAGCAGCAGCAAACATCGACATAGTAGGACTTATGGTGTCGCTCAACCGCATGGAAGTCGGTCCGAGCGGAAAAATATGCGCACTAGACGAAGTGAGCGCAACGTATGAGTTTCCCTGTGCAAGCATCGTCAATATGCAAGAAGTCACCGAGTATTTACACAATCGCGAAGTTGCCGGTCGCGTCGTGATAGATGACGATATACGCAAACGTATCGATGCATACTATGAACAATATGGTGCAAAATAAAGCATGAAGGTAACTTGTGGCTAAGCAGCCCTACGTCATGCCACCTCTATAAAAGTTGCCTTGGGACAAAGCTGCTTGCAGAAAATGACCCTCGTGAGGCTAGCTTTTGGAAGAATAATTTCAAGCTATTTTTGTGAGGAGAAAGTTTTTCTTTTCTAACAGGCCACAATGTCGTACAATACGCAGGCACGCTTTTTTCAGCTCGTGCATGCCAGCGTGGCTCAACGGTAGAGCAACTGATTTGTAATCAGTGGGTTGCGGGTT
>CAYNWQ010000109.1:0-5510 GCA_964400955.1 uncultured Gordonibacter sp.
CCTATACGTATGTAGGCAATACACGCTGGATTGAGCTGCGAAAGAGCAGCTTCGCTTTCATAAAATGCAACCGCACAATACAGCGTTGCACTCCCAAAACATGACTCATCATAGTGCGCCTTTGCTGAAGAAAACTGCACACACTTGAGCGCGCTGCAGCCAGAAAATGCCTCTTTGTCTATGTTTGTCGAAGACATATTTGGTTCAAATGTCACGCTTTCAAGCGAGGTACAATCGCTAAAAGCATTTGCATCTATCTTTGTGAGTGCACAAGCGGTTGATGTCGCACCAGGCACGTAGGCATGAGGGTCTTTTGCGACCACGCACACATGCTTGAGCGCGCTGCAATCACGAAAACACATAGGTGGTATGCTCGATACACTCGCAGGTATATCGATGCTGCCCAAAGAGCTGCACCCTCTGAAAGCTTGCATGCCTAAAGAGTTCAAGCTAAAAGGAAGCTCAATAGCGCTCAGCGCCTTGCAATACGAAAAAGCAGAAGCACCTATGCTTGACAGTTGAGAAGCGCTCGACACATCAACGCGCGTCAAAGAGCTACAATTTGCAAAGCTGGCTGCACCTATGCTCTGCACCGTATCAGGCAGCACCACCTCAGTAAGCTCACCGCATGCCTCGCTTTCACTTGTTGCACCAAATGCATACGGAGCAACACTTGTCACGGTAAAGTTGCGCCCTGTGCTATCGCTTACTGTGGAAGGTATCGTGAGTTTGCCAGCACAAGTCTCACCGATTGCACGCAAATCCTCATACGTCGTCCAACCCACACTGACGGTACCGGTATTCGTTGTCTCGTCGTAACTTTGCACTTCAAATGCGCACGGCACATAGCTTACTTGACCATCTTTTTCGAGCTGAACCTGCGAAGTAAAGCTATCAGTCTTTACTCTTTGTGCATACACATAGCATGAGTCAACGAGTGCCTCACTACCCGAAAAGCCTTCTTCGTATACCCACTCAAATCCTTGTTGCAAATCGGGCACCCGTGCGCTCGTCGCATATTGTGCTGTCCCCACGCTCGTAAGATATGCTCCCTCTTTCACAAAAGGAGCCGCCCAGACTTTTCCGTCTTTATAATCTTTTTCACTTTTGTAGTAAAAGACTTTGTAGTAGCGTGTGATATTTTCGCTTGCTATCGAACCATACTTATCAAAGGTGCCTTTTTTCCCGCCATAAACAATACGCGCAATATCGCAATCATCAAAAACGACATACCCTGCACCACCATTAGCGGCAAAATTAATGTCAGCCGCCGCACCCGCAAATTCAAGCCTTTCAAGCTGAGTACACTTTCCAAAAGCACTAAAACCGATAGATTCGATAGTATCTGGCAATTTAACACTCGTTATACCCACAGCAGCGTAAAATGCATAGTTGTCGAGTGCAACGGTGGTATAGCTTACTCCCCATTCGTCTGTTACCTCTGCACTCAGAGATATGAGATTTGAAATACGCGTGATAAGACCTGTCGCATCCGTTGACGCGCCATAAACTGCCACGCGACTATTTTCTGTACCGCACTTGAGCTCACACACGCGAAAACGCAGCGTATTGCCCACTTCATCTATACTGTCAAAGGTGTCTCCTACCGCATGAGCCACTATTTTAAACTCACGATAGGCATCTCCGTATGTAGCAGCACTTTCGAGACCTTGCGCGTGCATGCGGATAAGACCAGGGCTTGTAGTGTCATCTGTCGTTTCCCATACGCCACTTGCGCCTAAGCGCTCATAGCTGAGCGTATAATCAGTATCGGCGCTTAACGTCTTGCCCTCACGGGTAATAAGTTTGTAGGCAAAACTCTGCCCTTTTTCGCTATACACCTTGAAATAATCATCTGCGTCTACGTAAAAAGCCGCTTGAGTGAGGTCTTTATAGTTACAAGTTATAGGCCATGCTCGACACGACGTCGAAAGCTTATCTATCGAGTAAGGGTCATCCGAAAACATCCAGCAATTCGCAGGGGCAGATAGCGCGGGCACGCTGCCTGAGAAAAGTAAGCTTGTATCGAGCTTGTCTGTTATCTCGCAGTAGCACACATTATCGCTTATAGCAGCGCTTGCGAGCATATTTGTACCCGCACTAGCATCCGCCTCGCTCCCATAAAACTGCACCGTAAAGTAATAGCTCACACTATCAAGTTTCGAACCTGTGACCTTGTAAGCATTTTCATCAGCGTTGCCCTTAAAGACGACCTTTTTAAGAGATGCCGAAGAAATAGGCGCCCCTTTTCCACGGAGAGTAAGCTTTGTCATATCGCATTCAAAATAAACTTCTGCAAGTTGAGACGTCGCATTTGTCGAACACGAAAAAGCATACTGCCCCAAACTCGTCACGCCGCAAGGAATGCTCACGCTCTTTAATTTGGTACAGCCGTAGAAAGCATACTCCTCGATACTGGTAAGAGTGCTTGGCAGCTCCACTTCTTCAAGCGTAGTGCATTCATACAAAAATCGGTCAGGGATAGTGGTACGCGTGGTGTCTTGAGGAAAGGTAACGCGCTTAAGCCCGCTAAATGCCAAAGGATACACATCGGTCACTGAGTCGGGTATCTCGATAGAAGCAAGCGCCGTGCAGCTCATAAACGCATAGCTTTCAATAGATGTTATGTTGCAATCATGAGGAAAAGTAACATTTGCGAGCACACTGCATTCTGAAAAGGTCATACCCGAGATGTTAGTAAGCCCACTGCCGAAGTGCACCGATACCAAACTTTGGCATTTGGCAAAACAATAGCGACCTATTTGAGTGATGCTGTCAGGCAAATCAATACTCGCAAGGCCGCTTCGCTCAAAAGCATTGCTACCAAGGGAGCTAAGGTGAGAGTCCGAAGAAAACTCGACCGAACGCAACTTGTTGCATCCCGAAAAACAATTTGAGCCAATGGAGGTAAGAGAGGGGTTAAGGGCGATAGCGCTCAGCGATGAACTAGAATAGGTGGCGCTGCTTTTTTTAGAAAAGGCAGCACTCGAGATGCTCGTCAAAGTATAGGTATGCAAACCATACGTAGGTTTATCAGGCAGCACCAAACAACCCGAGATGTCATCACTTACTGCGTGCTTGCTGCCCGTACCGTAAAGCTCAACCTCGTCATTTTCCTTTATCTTAAAAGAAGCGAGAGTAGAGGTAAGTGTGCCGTCATCTGCCCGTACGCTCACTTCCATCTTAACGGTTTCGCCAACACTTGGTTTTCTGTCGACAATAGCAAAATCAAAGCTGATTTGCCCGTAGTAATCTTCACCTGTGCCAGTAGCGGTCAGACGCAAAGAGCCAATAGATGTCAAATCTGTGCTAGCTAGCCACAACCCATCGTCTGACTTCCGAAAGAAGGAAAGCGTGTAGTCGCTATCCTTTTTCAAAGTGGTACCGTTGGCATCTTTTATAACCGGCGCGATGTCATAAGCGCGCGCAGTGTAGTCATAGCTCTCGTTAACATTGCTTATCGTGGCATTTTCAAGCGTACCAACATCAAGCAAAGAGAGAGTGTCGTCCTGTACGGCACTCACAGAGGCAACCTGCGTGGCTTCAAAAGGCGTCGTTTGCGCAAAAGCCACAAAAGCAAAAATACTCACCAGCAAGCCGGCGCATAAAATACCTCCCAACACGCTTGCTTGCGAAACCCGCAACCTTGCCTTTTGAGACGCGTCATGGCTTAAGTATTTTTGCTTTGTCACAGCTATCCTTCTTTCCCTTCTTCGGTGATGAGATACATCTTACCCGTTTCGGGGTCTTCGTATACCGTACCAAGCTCACTATAGGTCGTACCCTCTGCATCAAGCTGCTCGGTCACGTCATTAAGGTCTGTCACCTCAGTAAGCTCACGTTGCTCGCTTATCTCAGTAACGGTAGGTAAATCGATATTCCAAAAACTCATGAGCGCAAGCAATAAACCACAGGCAAATACCAGCATCGCGTCAGTAAGATTAGCGACACCCTCGAGCGGATTTTCGTTACTCGAGAAAGACTTTCTTTCGCCTGATAAGCGCCCTTTTGAAAGGTCAACCATGTCTTACCTCTAATTTCTTTTTTCAGCTTGACGCTTTGGTAGCTGTGCGATAACTTCTGCGGAAAGCGTTTGAGAGAGCTTAGCTACGCGTGCAAGCTCGCTGCCTTTGTCGCCTTCATCTTCGACTCGTTTAAGCAGGCCCGTTAAACACGTCTCAAGCATTGAGGCATATTCTTCATACCACAAAGAGCGAATACGCGAAACAATAGCCGCGATAGCTGCCGCTACGATACCTAAAACCGTCGTATCGAAAGCGATAATGAGAGCCTGCGAAAGCGCAGCTGTATCACCCGTAGAAAGCGACAGGATGCCAGGGCCGAGAGGAATAAGCGTACCCATCAAGCCAAGCATAGGTCCGAGTTTTGCGACCATATCGGTACGTGCAACAACTCTCTCGTAGTGCACGTGCTCTTTGTCGAGCATACGACGAGCAAGAGCAGTGAGTGAGTCAAGGGGCAACTCGCAATGAGCCAAAAGCTCAAGTGCTGCGGCGCGCTGACGTTTAAGCATGCCACTTTCAGCGATTACCCGAGGAAGCTTCGTCAAATCAGATGCTTCTATTTCATCCATAAGCTCTGGCAGTTTTACGCTTAGGTGCGCGCGCTCGGTCATTTTTTCGACTATAGCCGAACCAATGCTATAAAGCGCATATGCTACCAGTAAAAACAGTGCTATCACGTCGGGGACAAGCAGCACTTGAGTAAACATATGCAAAGAATCAGTTATTGCTGTTGAAAAGCTCATTGTAGTTTTTTACCTTTCTGTCCTTACCTAAAAACTTCCTTTTGCTTTTGCTTTTTTCATTTTGCCTTTTTTATATTTGCTTTCTATATTGACGATACCTACGACAAGCACCGTAGACGATAAAACCAGCTATGATGATAAAAAGTGGTATAGTCACCGCATCAGATGAACTCTCTACTTCGGCAAGCACGCGGCCTATCTCAAACACACGCGCTCCCGCTGCACCATCCGCACTTCCTTCACTCGATGCACCACCCGATGCCGATTGCGCATTGGCTACCTCTTCGGAAAGCGAAGCCTGAGTGGTACGCGACACCATAGAATACCCAGAGTCACTACCCGAGCCACTCTGATCGCCGCCGTCAGCTCTACCAGCAGATACTTGCGTACCCGCGCCACCAACTCCGGCACTTTCGCCATTGCCACGGCCGCCGCCACCACCGCCGCGTTCTATCGCAAAATGCAGGGTAAGGGTGCCCGTGTAGTTACCCATGCCGTTTATCGTGATAGTGGCCTCACCAATATCTGTGTTGTTGGCATAGCTCAACGTGTAGTCCGTACCGCTGCGTAAAGTACGACCAAGTGCGCCTTTGAGAGTAAAGCTCGGCGTCACTTCGCTACCCGTATAGGCATACACCTCATCAAGGCCGCTCACCGTTGCACTTGATATATCCGCAGGTAAAATAACGTATTCGCGCCAAGCTGTTGTACCAGCGTAGAAATACCCTTTTCCCGTTACCAC
>CAYNWQ010000110.1:0-5451 GCA_964400955.1 uncultured Gordonibacter sp.
CTGCTTATCAATGAACTCACCTCGCAATTTCCCGAGCGCAAGATTTACGCAGTTGATTCTCTTGCGGCATCGGGCGGTGAAGGTCTTTTAGTTTGGCATGCTGTGCAACGCGCACGTGCGGGAGCTACTATTGAAGAAGTGAGAGATTGGCTCGAAGAAAACAAGCTTCATCTTGCACATTGGTTTACGGTTGATGACCTCATGTTTCTTTTCCGTGGCGGGCGTGTCTCGAAAACAAGCGCTTGGGCCGGCACTATGCTCAATATAAAACCAGTTATGCATGTGGATAACGCAGGACACCTTATCCCGCTAGAAAAAGTGCGCGGGCGCAAAAAGTCTATCAATGCGCTCGTCGACCATATGGAAAAATCTGCCATTGCACCAATTGATGAGCAAATGGTATTTATTACACACGGCGACTGCATTGAAGATGCCGAATACGTAGCTGAGCAAGTAAAAGAGCGTTTTGGTGTCAAAGAGGTCGTCATTAATTATGTTGATCCGGTTATAGGTGCTCACTCAGGTCCGGGCACGATGGCACTATTCTTCCTTGCAAGTGAGCGCTAAATTTTGGTCAAACACACAAAATTGACGTGTGATAAATAAATTTAAGCATAAGGATTAAACGAGTAAAGTAATAGAATATATGGGGGGCTGGAGGTGTTTAACAAGTGACAAAAGAAATAAGCCATGCATGTGTACGTGCGTGTGTTGCCACCATGCCTGAGCAGCTACTCTGCCCTCCTTATGAGTTACGCACCGAGATGAGCTGGATTGATTTTTCTGGTACTACTAATCCGCTCGGCACTCCCCCTTCATTTGCAGAGGCGCTCAACAACGCCTTTGCAGCCGGTGAATACAGCTATGCCCCTGACAGAGAATCACATACCATGCGCACTGTACTTGCACGGCGTTTTGGGTTGCCAGTAGAGTCTTTTTTGTGCGGATCGTCAGTGAGTGAGCTCATACGTGCGGTTGCTCAAACCTATGAGCCCTGCAGTGTTGGTATACCTATGCCTTGTCGACCCGAGTACGCACTTGCCATCAGTAACGCCGGGCATAAAGTGATAGAGATTTCCAGCACAACAAGCTTTGTGGTACCTGACCCGAACATGCTTATCAAACGAGATATCTCCTTTGATGCCGCCGTACTTTCAAATCCAGGATATCCTACAAGCCGTCTTTTGCCGCTCTCTACGCTGCAGCACTACTTGAGCGAATGCGCTTGGGTTATCGTTGACGAGCGCTCTATTGAGCTTACGCTTGGTGGTGAAAGCGCTGCAGGACTGGTGCTTGAACACAAAAACCTTATTGTGGTACGGTCTTTGTGCGAGTCTTTTGCCATACCTGGCATACCCATAAGTTATACAATTGCTCACCCTGATACCATAAGCGAGATTAGTCGTTTTTTCGATACATCATGCGTGTCAATGTTTGCTGAAGTTGTCGCAGCTCAAAGTCTCAAAGAACTCGCATACCTCGAACGTACCCGTGAATTTCTAGACACTGAGATTCCTTGGTTACAATGCATGCTTAGCCTCGTTCCGGGGGTAAGCATCTACCCTGCTGAAGCAAACTATGTGTTATGCTCCTTTGAAATCGAGGCAGGCATGGAGCTTGGGGTAAAAGATGTCGACGAGCTCTCAGATGCATTGCAACTTGCAGGCTTTCTCATTAGAAAGTTACCGGACTTTCCGGGTCTTAGGGGTACACAATACTTTTGTGTTGCAGTCCGCACGCGCGAAGACAACGAAAAACTCGTTAACGCGCTGCGTGAAATAGTGAGAGTATAGACAAATATCCGGCAAGTTGTGTGCTTGCCGGATATCAAAAACCTTAGTTGAACTTGAAAATCTTTTGGGCTAAGTGATAACCCGTTATACCAATCTTTCGACCAACGACGGTAGGAATGTTGGTACCCATGTTAAGCACGCTGCGTCTCACGCGTTTGTAAACGTCAGCATTATGCTCTTTTAAGTAAGCCCAAATCTCTTCGCGTTTATCTTCTGCTTCGTCGGTACCTATCATACGCAAAAAGATAGAGCAGATACACATCATCATGGAAAGGTAGTTTTCCATGTAACGCTCGAGTTGTTTTTCGCTTACATCACTTGGCAGCTTCACTGCGTCAATCATAATACGCGTCACGCGCAGCTGTTGGTCGATACGACCCATCATGACAGACTCGTTAACACTTTGATCCTCGCGACCGATGAAATAGCGATACATATCAACATCGAGATAGTAAATGCTTTTCACATAAGGCAGCGGCACGTAAACAAAGATGTTATCAACGTAGAACGTATGCTTTGGCAACATAAGCTCGATATCGCACAAAAGCTGCCTACGATAGATAACCGAATGCATGAGCAAGTACTGACTTGCACCAAAATGCCCAACATCTGCCCAGCCAAACTCTCTGCGTTCGGGGAAAACATTGCGATAGTGCATGACGCTACGGGAGCCCTCGTGTACTTTTTCGTAGACGTAGTTTCCAATAACGAGGTCGGTGGGGTTTTCGCGCTCAATTTGAGAGCGCAAATAAGCCATAATGTCTTTCATAGCCTGCTCATCTAGCCAGTCATCAGAGTCAACCACCTTAAAGTAAAGACCGCTGGCATGAGCAAGACCAGTGTTGACTGCTGAGCCATGTCCACCATTTTCTTGATGAATTGCATGTATGATATCGGGGTATCGCGCTTGCCACTCTTCAGCTTTTTCCAAAGTATTATCTTTGGTTGAACCATCGTCAACGATTAAGATTTCTATATCATCGCCGCACTTTAAGATTGACTCTATGCAGGTATCCATATAGGCCGCAGAATTGTAGCACGGTATGGCAAATGAAATGGTTTTCATACTCTTTTCCCTGTATTTCTTTTACCGCTGCGCTTATTGCTCGCTTGCAATGAGTTTATCGGACAACTCGAGTGCAAGGGCGATAATCTTATCCATGTTGTAATAGCGGTATTCTGCTAGA
Source organism: uncultured Gordonibacter sp. (assembly GCA_964400955.1). GTDB lineage: Bacteria > Actinomycetota > Coriobacteriia > Coriobacteriales > Eggerthellaceae > CAJFUR01. Next base: position 2,981 of record CAYNWQ010000110.1, read on the forward strand.
CGCCCGAGCGGGTAAAAATTAGGCAAGGTGTCAACGAGCGCGCGGTAACGATTGTAATGCGCGGTATTTTCGTCGCTTACAATTGCATAATAAGGCGTTTGGGTTTTAGGGTCGTCGTATGCGCGGGAATACTCTTTCATTATGGTAGTCTTTGGGCTTACTTGGCCGGTAAGATGCTTGAATTCGGTTATGCGCGTATAGTCTTCAGTTACGGTAAAGTTAACAGTACCACAAGGGAAATGCTGCTCTTCGTCTAAGGTCTCATACACAAAATCAAGGCTGCGGTACGGCAGGCGACCAAAGCGTGAGAGGAAAAGCTCATCAATTGGGCCGGTGTAGATGATAGTACCGCTAAAAGGCTTGCCTGCAAGGCAAACTGCACTAAGTGGCGCGTCTTCAGCATCGGAAGCAAACTCCAGCTCAAATACGCTTTCAGCTTCGGTATTAAGACACACCTTGATATTTTCATGAGAGAGCATGTTTTCAAATAGAGGCGTGTAGCCATGCTTGGGCATACCTTGATAAGCATCTTGGAAATAACGATCATCACGCGAGATAAAGACCGGCACGCGAGCGGTTACGCTTGGGTCGACTTCTTCGGGAGTGAGCCCCCATTGTTTTTGGGTGTAATACAAAAAGACATTTTTGTAAACAAAGTCAGCAACTTCGGAAAGCTCCGGGTCGGCTTGTGCACGCAGTTCGTTTATCGTCACCTTACGCTCATCACCAAATACTTCAATAAGCTTTTCGGTGAGATGAGCCGCTTTTTCTTTACCAAAAGCTATCTCCATTGAGGTTTTGTTGAACGGAACTGGCATATAAGTGTCATACCACATAGCTAGCACGCGGTGCTCGTAGTCGCGCCACTCAGTAAAACGACGCACATAATCAAAAGCTCGTTTATCGTTCGTGTGAAAAATATGGGGACCGTAGCGATGAACGAGTATGCCTGCTTCGTCAAGCTCGTCATACATATTGCCGCCGACATGCGGTCTTTTTTCAATAATCAGAACATGTTTGTTTGCGCGTTCCGCAAGCTCACGCGCTACCACACTACCGGCAAAACCACTGCCCACCACTACTACATCAACATCATCAAAATCAATTTCTTTAAAATCGGTATATGTAACTGCCATTTGAAACCTTTCTATCTAAAAAGAGCATGCGTCAGCTAAGATATCACGCTCGCTCGTGGTCAAGAAGAGTTGCACGTAATCGCCATGCACGCTGCAAGCATCCATTTTACCGATTAGCGCCTCTTTGCGGGCAAGTGAAAGTAAAAAGCGGATAAAATATAGGAAGTAACCGAGATAAATAGTAAAGGGGTCTTTCATGAGCGATTTTCTCGACAACATGCTTACTCAAGCAAAGTCAGATAAAAAAACTATCGTGCTTCCTGAAGGAAACGACGAGCGTACACTTGCTGCAGCAGAGCAAATACTGCAGATGGGTGTTGCAAAGCTCATCATACTTGGAGATGAAGCTGAAATACGTGCAAAATCTTATGACTTGAAAGATGCACGCATCATAAATCCTAAAGTCTCCGAAATGCGCTCAGAACTAAGCGACGCTCTTTATGAAGCACGCAAACATAAAGGTTTAACCGAAAAAGACGCGCTTACCCTTTTAGATGATGTACTCTATTTTGGCGTAATGCTTGTGAAGTGTGGCTACGCAGATGGTATGGTCGCAGGAGCATGTCATGCCACAGGAGACGTGTTGCGCCCAAGCCTGCAAATACTTAAGACTGCACCGGGCGTAAAACTCGTCAGTTCGTTTTTTGTCATGGTGGTACCTAATTGTAGCTATGGACAAGACGGCACCTTTATCTTTTCTGATTGTGGTCTTGAAGTACAACCCGACGCAGAGCGTCTCGCACATATCGCTATCAATTCAGCAAAATCATGGAAAGTTTTAATAGGGAGCGAACCTCAAGTTGCGCTACTTTCACACTCCTCTTTCGGCTCGGCAAAAAATGATGATGCTGCAAAAGTAGTTGAAGCAACTCGCATAGCTCGTGAACTTGCACCCGAGATTACTCTTGATGGCGAGCTGCAACTCGATGCTGCTATCGTGCCAGAAGTCGGGAAAAGCAAAGCTCCCACTTCCCCTGTAGCAGGTCGTGCTAACGTGCTCATATTCCCCGACCTTGACGCCGGAAACATAGGATACAAACTCGTGCAGCGTCTCGCACATGCGCAAGCTTATGGGCCTATCACGCAAGGCATCGCGGCTCCTGTTAACGATCTGTCTCGTGGATGCAGCGCAGATGATATCGTAGGTGTAATCGCGATTACCTGCGTACAGGCCCAAAATACAAACGCTTAGTGTACTTGCACGAGCGAAAAGACTTCGACATCAGTCTCTTTCGCGATAAAATCACGCGGGTTCAAAAAAGCAAGCTCCATGAGAAAGCCCATGCCAGCAAGGCGTGCACCCATGCGCTCGATGAGGTGCACCTGAGCTAGTGC
>CAYNWQ010000111.1:0-5445 GCA_964400955.1 uncultured Gordonibacter sp.
CCTCAGCGATGATCCGTCGGATTACTCGTATGAATTCCGCAAGCTTTTGCAGGGCGTAGATCATGTGGTGCAAGACGCGCGCATTGATGAGATCTCGGGTGATTTGCGTCAATACATTGGCGTGGCTTTGCATGATGCGTCGGGCACTTCTAGCGGGTTTGTACAGATAAATGTGCGTCCAAGCAGGTTGCAGTCCTTGCTCGAAAGCGTGCAAGTTGAGCGCGTGCTTGATGGCGTTAAAGTTGGCTCGAACGGTTTTGCTTTTGCGATAAATAAGCAAGATGACACTTTCGCTTACTATCCGGAGAGCAAGCTCATAGGCAAAAGCGCGCTTGAGAGTGGCATGAGCGCCTCGCAGCTCAAAGATGGGTTTAGCGACTATATCACCATCAACGGGCAAACGTATTACGCGGCATCTGTCGAGCAGGGTGACTATTACCTTTACGTTGCCGGCAGTGAGGGCGAGCTCATGAGTGCGCGTGGACCGCTTACGCTTGCAACGGCGATAGTTGCTCTTATTTGTCAGGTGCTCATCTTTTTGATTTTGGTGCTTGAGCGCAAAAGCAGCTTATACGCGATAAGCACAGTGACTGAAGAAAGCGAACGTAGTTTTGATACTACTATGCCAACGGGGCGCACTGTGCGCACCGAGTCTGCGGTGAGCCGCACTATGCTTTCGCATCTTGCGTGGAGCGAAAGATCGCCGGAGCAAAAAGTAGCATCGGCAATAAAGGTGGTGCTCGGTGTATTTGTGTTGGCCGTATTTGTGGCGGTTGTATTCAAAGACCAGATATTTGGAAAAGACTCGCTTTTTTCTTATATCTTAGGCGGCACGTGGGAGCGCGGGCTCAATATCTTTGCCATCACTGCGTCGTTGATGTTTGCCTGCGTTGCTATCACCATCGCTACTATTGTAAAACGCCTGCTCATGATTGTGGCAGGAGCGCTTGATGCGCGAGGAGAGACGGTGTGCCGTTTGGTGGGGAGCTTTATCAAATACGCTACCATCATCGGCATGATTTATTACTGTCTCGCTCTTTTGGGCGTGGATACGACGACACTCCTTGCATCTGCTGGCATTCTTTCGATTGCGATTTCTCTGGGTGCGAAAGAGCTCGTTTCAGATATCTTGTCAGGACTCTTCATTATTTTCGAGGGCGAATTTCGTGTGGGCGACATCATAACGGTAGGCTCGTGGACGGGCACGGTGGTAGAGATAGGTGTGCGCACGACAAAGGTGATGAATGCCGCGCAAAACATCAAAGTGATACGCAATAGCAATGTGAGCGACATCATCAACATGACTAAGCAGTCCACCTATACTTGGATTGACGTGGGCATCGAATACAGCGAGTCGCTTGAGCGTGTTGAAGCTATCTTGGCTGATGAGCTGCCTAATATCGCACGAGAAATCCCTGAGCTTATAGGGGGGCCTTTCTATAAGGGTGTAGTCTCGCTTGGCGACAGCAGCGTCAACATACGCATCATGGCGCAGTGCCTAGAAAAAGATCGCGGTCAAGTTGAGCGCGATCTAAACCGTGAGATAAAGCTTTTATTTGATCACTATGATATTGGTATTCCATTCCCGCAGATAGTGGTCAATCGTCCGCTCGAAAAAAGACTAGCGACTGAAGAGGAGCGTGAGGATGCCGAGCGCTTTAATCGCGAGCAGCGCGAGGCGACAAAAGACCTCGAAGTAGAAGAAGGCGTGTAGTGCTACAATGCGGCGAGACGAGAAAGGACGAGAAAGGACGGGATTATGAAATGCGTAATATCTGTTTTAGGAAAAGACAAAAGTGGTATCGTGGCTGCGGTGGCGACGACGCTTGCTGAGTGCAATGCTAATATCGACGACATTAGTCAGACGATTTTAGGTGACGTTTTTTCGATGACAATGCTCATTACACTTGACGTGGAAACAGCAGACTTTAACACGGTGCAAAAACGCCTCGCTGAAGTGGGTGAAAACTTAGGCGTGCAGGCAATCATTCAACGCGAGGACGTTTTTGATTCCATGTATAAAATCTAGTTTTGCGAAAGCGCAGATGGCGAGCGAAAATGTAAATATCGATGAGGCTGCACGGCTAGCGAGAAACAACGTAGCGTACGTCTCATCGCCCCTTTGCCGCAGGAGTTAACTAGTCCTGTGGGATAGGAGAGGTGCAATGCGGGCAGCGCGTGGCGCCTGCTTTTACTTCCTCTAAGCAAGCTGGGCACACGCAGGGTTCATCTGCTGCAACGTCTTGTGCGTCTCCTTTGTGCAAAAGCTTATCGGAGGCACTCTGCAGATTGTTGATGGCCTTCACGAGTAAAAACACCACAAACGCCACGATGAGGAAGTTGATAATCGCACTAATGAACGCGCCAAAATCGATGTTAGTGCCGGGCACTACAAGCCCTGATACGGTTTCAGCATTGCCTCCAGCGATAACCGCAATGAGCGGGTTGATGATGTTTGTGGTCAGTGCGGTCACGATAGAGGTAAATGCGCCGCCTATGATGACGCCAACGGCCAAATCCATAACGTTTCCGCGATTGATAAACTCTTTGAACTCGTTTAAAAATTTTTTCATGGGTATTCCTTTCGTTTTAGTGCAAATGCGGCCGGTTTTCGCGCCTTCGTATTTGACTTGAGCTTCGTCGACTTTTAGTCTCGGTTTGTGTTGCGTAGCACTATACTGTAACAGCACAAAAGTTTGCGCTTGCAGTGCAGTTTGCGTGCGCGGTGCAGTTTGCGCGTGCGGTGCCGCTGCATGTCGTGGCAGCGATGTGCAAAAGTTTGTGTGTGCAACGCTGCATTGCTACAGTATAAAAAAGATGTGCGAAATGACAACGAAATCCCGCGTGTTTGCATATTTTGTTTTGGGATATGAGCATGTAAGAAAGGTGACGAAATGACAAAGGTGTATTCGTTTACATGCGAACTTGACGCCGATATGGTCGATGCGTTTTGTGTGCTGCAAAAAGGCTTTACCGATCAATTTGTGTACTACGACAAGGCTCGCGCATGCCGCTACATGGGGCTTGGCCGCTGCATCGCGTTGCCTTCTTTAGATGATATGGAATACGAGCTCGAGGGTGCCAAGGGCGGATTGGGTGCGCCCGATACCGCTCAGTCTATCAGCGCGCAGCCTCCGGTGTTTTTCTCGTTTAACCGCTTTGATGCCGAAAATCCTGCATCGACCGACGAGCTTTTCGCGGCTTTTCCTCGTCTCAAATTTATGCTACCCGAAGTGGTGCTTATCGAAAACGAGCGCGGGCGTATGCTGCAAGTCAATTCGCTTTCGCCGGTTTACGCAGGTCGAGTTGCTCGTTTTCTCAAGCAAGCCCGACTTGCGCCTCATCGCACGCACGTGAGTATCCCCTTTGAGCTTGAAAGCGACTCGCGCGAAGCGTGGGAAAACGCGGTGGGAGAAGCGCTTGGCGCTATCGAGGGCGGGCGTGTGGAAAAGGTCGTGCTTTCACGTCGGCAAAAACTCAAAGCGGCTCATCCTTTTTCATCGAAAGACTTGCTTGTTAACCTTATCGACGGCAATGCGCGTGGCACGGTGATATTGTATCGCTATGCCGACGTGTTTTTCTGTGGATGCACGCCAGAGCTTTTGGTGCGCAAGCGCGGACAAAACCTCGAAAGCATGTGTTTGGCTGGCACCTGTCCGGCAGGGCAGGACGAAAGTGAGCGTGAGTGCTATGCGCGCGAGCTGTTAGCCGACGCGAAAAATCGAGCCGAGCATGATTACGTGGTGCGATTTATACGTGAGGTGTTTGGCCGCGTGTGTCATGACGTGTGTGTGCCCGATACGCCAGGCATACTTTCTTTGCAGCATGTGCAGCACTTGCATACGCCCGCGTCTGCAAAAGTGCTCGATGGGGTGGACTTGTGGACGATAAAGGACGATTTGCATCCTACGCCTGCAGTGTCTGGCACACCGGTGGGAGAGGCGAAAATGCTCATTCGTCGCATAGAGACTTTTAACCGCGGGTTATTTGCGGGAGCGGCGGGATATATCGACGGAGACGGCGATGGTGAGTTTTCGGTTGCTTTGCGTACGGGCGTTTTCGATGGCGAGATTGGTTGGGTTTATGCAGGCTGCGGCATTGTGGCAGGCAGCGTTGCAGCAGATGAGTACGATGAGATAGGCATGAAGCTCAAAACTATCTTGAGTGCTTTTTGCGCGCCTGAAGACTAAAAGGAAAGGAGCGCAGACAAGATGGAGACACAGGGCACGATAGATATCAAAAGCAGGATGGAAGCCAAAAGCGAAACGGATACAAAAAGCGAAACGGATACAAAAAGCGAAACGGCGTTGTTTGTCAGTGCGTTTTTTGACGAGCTTACGCGCTGGGGTGTGCATGAAGTGGTGATTAGTCCGGGTTCGCGCTCGACTGCGCTTGCAATGGTGGCCTACGAGATGAGTGTGCGTTTTCCTGAGCGCATGCGTATCTATGTCGATATCGATGAGCGCGGGGCCGCTTTTTTTGCCCTTGGTCTTGCGAAAGCATCTGGGCGTCCGGTGTGTTTGGTCTGCACGTCAGGTACGGCGCTGGCAAATTATTACCCGGCGGTTATGGAGGCTGAGACTTCGCGTGTGCCAATCATCGTGCTTTCGGGAGATAGGCCCTTACACCTGCAGGATTTAGGTGCTCCGCAGACGGTTGATCAACTCAAAGCATATGGTAGCCATGTGCGTGCTTTTCGTGAAATGCCTCTGCCTGCAGCTGATGCGCGCAGTATTTCTTTTGCACGTCAGGCTGCGCGTGAAGCCTATCTATCTGCGATTGGTCCAAGCGCTGTTGTCGAGGAGTGCGGGCCAAATGAAGTGGTTATCGCCTCGCGGGGATGTAGGTATTTGGCAGGACCCGTGCATATAAATTTCCAATTTGATGAGCCGCTTACACCCAATTTAGACGCTGAGGAGCTTTTCAGCTGTGGACGTGCGGTGGAAAAAGAAGCTAATGTATTAGTACAAACTTCTCATCAGGTAAACGATGAGGCTCTTGCGCGCATAATGCATCTGTTGCGTGGTCGACGTGTGCTGGTACTCGCAGGGGAAGGTACCTGCGAGACAGTCCAAGAAGCGCGCGAAATCATCGCGTGGGCGCAAGCTCTCGGCATTCCTCTGCTTTCTGATTTGCTTTCTGGCCTGCGCTCTTTTGACGATGAGGTCGTGATAGACAACTACGAGCAAGTATTTAGCTCACCGGTGTGCCCTCTACCTGAAGTGGTTATACGTTTTGGACGCTATCCTATATCTAAACGTACTTGCCAATCCCTTGCTGCGGCGCGTCCTTCTAACATCGTGGTTGATGTGGCCGAAACGCGCGATTTCAATATGGCAACTGACCTTTTCGTACCTACAACGCCACTTGATTTTGTGCGCTCTTTTGTTGGGGTGGATATTGAGTGTGATGAGTTTTTCTTGCGCGAATGGATTAAGCTCAACG
>CAYNWQ010000112.1:0-5442 GCA_964400955.1 uncultured Gordonibacter sp.
AAAATGCCCTACAAAATGTTTCACGTGAAACAATTTTGCATCCTGGAGTTTCTGAGATTGAGAAAAATCTTGCTGTATCCCAACAAAATGTTTCACGTGAAACAATCGACGACAAAAAAGAGCCGGACACTTTTTTAGTGGCAGATATTTGTACGGGGTCTGGGTGTATTGCGTGCTCTATTGCTTACGAGCGTCCAGACACACACGTTTTTGCTACTGACATTTCTTCTGTTGCGTGCGAACTTGCGCGAGAAAACTGCGAAGCGCTCTCACTAGACGAACGACTAGAAGTCTTCGAGGGCGATTTGGGGGAATGTTTGCCGGCTGAGATTGTGGGTGCACTTGATCTGGTGGTATCTAATCCACCCTATGTCCCTAGTGCGGTTTTATCGGAAATTCCGCGCGAAGTAAGTGATTTCGAACCAAGTCTTGCTCTCGACGGGGGAGCAGATGGACTCGTTATCTATAGGCGCTTGCTCGACTGGAGTACGCGCGCATTAAAACCGGGCGGTGGTTTGGCGGTAGAGCTTCACGAGACTCGTCTCGATGAGGCGGCAACTCTTGCAATGGATGCTGGATTTGAAAACGTACGTATCGTGAAAGACCTCGCTGGGCGTCCTCGTGTCCTTACTGCCCGATTGTCACTGTAGCCTTTCGCAGGGCTAGATTATACCTGATAAAAATACTCAACTCTACTGACTGTCTTCATCAAGAGTGTGCGTACTATTATCGTTAATCTGACTAAATCTATCAATCTTAGCACGTTCGGCGCTACGGTTTCTAAATTCATCAACTGCTCGTTTCGCAATAAGTACCCGGTGCTCGTCGACGTTGTTATGCGCTGCGATTTCTTGTGCTGCTGCATCAAGTGCTTCATCGAGTGCGCGTTTGCGCGCTGACTTTTTCTGCAAGTTAGATGCTCTTTGTTCCCAAGGGATTTCATTTTGCAAATGGGGATCTTGTCGAGCGGTGCAGTGAGAAGCATGGTGAGATGCGCGACGGGAAAGAGACTCTTGACGTGCAAGCATGCGCTCGAGTTCCCAGTGATCATGCAAAATGCGTTTGATTTGAGAGGGGTGTTCGGCTATCTCGCGTGCAGCTTCTATCGGCTTTGCGTCGGCTACACGATAGGTAATCGATGCAAGTAAAGGCATCAAAAATACCGTTACAGCTCCGGCGGCGACAAGTACACTTGCCATATCTTGCGTCATCGAACCTGCACTCACTGCAACGGATGTGACTGCTACAATGAGGGGGAGTGCGGTTGTGCAGTAAAGCGCTACCGTGATGCGATTATGTGATGACAAACTGTGCGTTTTTTCGCCGAGTGACAAAGCGATAATGATGGGCGTGGCGCGCATGCAAAGCATCAAAACGATAACGCCGACAAGTAAAAGCGGCTTAGCAAATACTGCTGATAAATTAATTTTTGCTCCAGATACGACAAAAAAGAGCGGAATAAGAAAACCGTATCCTATGCCATCAAGCTTGAGCTCGAGTGTTTCGTTGCCTTCGGGGATGACATAGCGCAGTACAAAGCCGGCAGCAAAAGCGCCAAGTACGATATCAAGGTCAAATACTGCCGATAGAGTAACAAGAGCTATGAGTAAAAGTACCGTTGCGCGTACCATGGTTTGAGAAGTGGTATTTGCGTTCGCAGAGAGGAAGTCAAATATCTTGTGTCCTGCACGCCGTGCGCGAGCAGGCAATACTGCAGCAAGTACACATATGATAACAAACGCCGCGAGTATCAAAATCGTTTTCCATTCAGCGCGAGAAGATAAAAGCAAAGCCATTGCAAATATAGGGCAAAGCTCGCCCCAGGTGCCATAAGCCAAAATGGACTCTCCAACCTGCGTGCCTACTAAATTGCGTTCTTTTAAAATAGGCATGAGAGTACCGAGGGCTGTCGTCGTCAAAACAAGCGCCATAGCCATGCGCTCAAGGTGGTCTGCTTTTATGCTTGGGAAAAATCCCATCACCACAAAAGCAGCGAGAAGCGAGATAACCCAGGTGACAAACCCTCGTTTACCTTGTTTGCCGGTAAGAGATTTGGGGTTTATTTCAAAACCGGCAAGCAAAAAGAGAAACGCAAGGCCGAGGTCAGAGAGCAAACTTACTGAATCCGTCACCTGTATCCAGTTCAAACAGTAAGGCCCGCATATTGCTCCAGCTACCAGCAAAAATACCGTTTCGGGGATAAGTTTTCTTGGTATGGCTCGCGCGAGAAGCGGGCAGAGAAACGCGATGAGCGCAGTGATACAAAGTGATATGAGGTCGCCTGTCATGTGGTTTGCTTTCTGTTGCTTAAGTTTTGAGCTTGCTTTTATAGTGAGCCAACTACATTTTCATCAAGCCCTACAAAGTTACCTTTTCTTTTTTCGCCATTATAGCGTGACTTACCTGTGTCAACGCTACACTTTTGGGTCTGTAGTATATTTGTTAAAAGAGCATGTTTTATAATGCCAATTAATTCATGATGGGTCCAAAAGTTAAAGGACGACAAAGATGACGGATTCAGCAAACGACCTCATTGAATCACTAGAGCTCGCATCAAGCGCGCTAAAAGAAAATCTTGGAGCTCGCCAGCCTCGAATAGGGCTTGTATTAGGCTCTGGGCTTAATCATCTTGCGGACGAGATTACTGATGCGATTTACGTCCCGTTTTCTCAAATACCTCATATGAAAACGAGTACTGCAACAGGGCACGTCGGCCAATTTGTGTGTGGCACACTGGCGGGAAAAAGCGTGTTGGCCATGCAGGGACGTCTGCATGGGTATGAGGGATACACATCTTATGAGGTTGCTTTTCCTATCTGGCTAATGGCAAAAGTGGGCGTAGATACTCTTATCACAACAAATGCTGCAGGCGCCATAAACGAAAGCTTTCTTGTAGGCGACTTTTGTATCATGAAAGATCATATCAATTTCACTGGACGTAATCCGGTTGCAACTATGGATGCAAGTAAACTGAGCGAGCGTTTTTTTAGCATGACCGATGCGTATGATCCGCAGTTACGTGCGCTTGCAATAGAGGTTGCCCGCAGCTTAGGTGTGCGCATGCAAACGGGTGTGTATCTGGGTCTTTTGGGACCGAGCTTTGAAACGCCAGCAGAGATAGAGATGTTTCGCGCATGGGGAGCTGACACGGTAGCGATGAGCGTATGCGAGGAAGTTATAGCTGCGCGACATGTTGGTATGCGTGTACTTGGCATTTCTCTTATCACAAACATGGCGGCAGGCATTGGTGCACAAAATGGATGTGGTGGCGCGAGCCCGAGTGATGAGGAAGTGCACGCGGTGGCACACACCGTTGAACAGGATTTTTCGCGTCTCATGAAAGGTATATTAGAAGGCATTTAGATGAGAGCATTTGAGAAATACCCCGAGTGGTACTTGGAGAGCATTTGAGAAATACCCCGAGGGGTACTTGGAGAGCATTATGAGGGGACCTCGGCGCAAAACAGCCCTATAACGTGCTGCTTTCAAGGTTTTCCCAAAATACCCTAGGCGGTAAGGGTATACTGCCTCACCAAAGTCAGAAAAAAAGGAGGCTTAAACGCATGAGTGAAAAAAATTGCATGAGCGGTGCGCAAGCAGTGGTAGCCTCTCTTGAGGCGCAAGGGGTAGATGTGGTCTTCGGCTACCCAGGTGGCCAAGCTATCAAGATTTATGACGCGCTTTACGATTCAACAAAGATACGCCATGTGCTCGCTCGTCATGAGCAGGGGGCTGTGCATGAAGCTGACGGTTATGCGCGCGCAACAGGACGCACGGGTGTAGTGCTCGTCACAAGTGGTCCGGGCGCCACTAATACCGTTACTGGTATCGCAACGGCCTACATGGATAGTGTGCCTCTCGTCGTTATCTGTGGACAGGTTCCGCGGGGTGTTATTGGTACCGACTCTTTTCAGGAATCTGACATCGTCGGCATTACTATGCCTATCGTAAAACATAGCTATCTTTTGCAAAGCGCAGCAGAGTTGCCACGTACGTTTCGGGAGGCATTTCATATTGCAAGTACCGGTCGTCCAGGTCCTGTGTTAATCGATGTGCCTTCAGATGTTGCAAGTGAAACTATCAACTTTGACTATCCGCGTGATATCAATATCCCTTCTTACAAGCCGACTTACAAAGGTAATGCGAGACAGGTACGCAGCGCAGCAAAGCGTATTGCGAGTGCAAAAAAGCCCGTGTTAATCGTAGGTGGCGGCGTGATTTCTGCAGGTGCAAGCGTAGAAGTGCGCACACTTGTAGACCTTATGCGTATACCAGTCGTTACAACTCTGATGGGTAAAGGTGCTTTTCTGGCAAGTCATGAGCTTAACTTAGGCCCTGTTGGCATGCATGGTTCGAAATTTGCGAACAGGGCACTTATGGAATGCGACCTCATTATCGCAGTAGGCACGCGTTTTTCTGATCGCGTTACCGGAAAGCTTTCTGAGTTCGCACCGGATGCAGAAGTGATTCATATCGATATCGACCCTGCTGAGATTGGAAAAGTACGCGCTGTGCAGGTGCCTATCGTGGGCGATGCAAAAGAAGTCGTCGGTGCTCTTGTTGCAGCTCTCGAAAAGCTCGAGGTGACGCCTCAGACAAGCGAGTGGCTTGAGCTTATCAACGAATGGCGCGCTCGTTTTCCGTTCTATCATCCCAATGTGGGCGACAATCCTGACGAAATTGTGCCAGAGCTCGTGTTAAAAATGCTGTCTGACAAGCTTGACCCGGAGTCGAGTATTGTGACGACTGAAGTTGGCCAGCATCAGATGTGGGCTGCGCAATACATTGATCGCGAAAAACCTCGTACGTTTTTGTCATCTGGCGGGCTAGGTACGATGGGATTTGGTTTCCCCGCGGCGATTGGAGCGGCAATTGGCGAGCCTGAAGCACAGGTGGTTTGCATCGCTGGAGACGGTTCTTTTCAAATGAACAGTCAAGAAATGGCGACTGCGGCTGTTAATAACATACCGGTAAAAGTGCTTATCATGGATAATCTTTGTTTGGGCATGGTTCACCAATGGCAAAAGTTTTTCTACCATGAAAGATATAGTGCGACATTGCTTGAGCCTAATCCGGATTTCGTCAAACTTGCTGGTGCTTATGGCTGGCAAGCTGAGCGCATAACTTCGCCAAAAGATGTCGATTGTGCACTTGACCGTATGCTTGCCGCAAAAGGTCCTTATTTGCTTGACGTTGCCATATCGCGCGACCAAAACGTCTATCCCTTTGCAGCGCCGGGGCATGCAATTGATGATGTGATTGGTGCTATAGATGTAGCAGTTGGTGCTGTACGTGTGAGCAACGACAACGATACACTATCTTAGGAGGTAGCTATGAGACATGTACTTTCAGCGATGGTGGAAAACAAGCCAGGTGTGCTTTCTCGTGTGACGGGTTTAGTTTCAAGACGCGGGTTTAATATCGAATCGCTTTCCGTAGGTC
>CAYNWQ010000113.1:0-5425 GCA_964400955.1 uncultured Gordonibacter sp.
GCATGCACGCGCAAAGACCGCTCAAGAGGACAGCGCCGAGGACTAATAGTGCTAAGAACGCGGGCGTGGGGCATAAGGTTTGCCCCGCGCCCTGTCCCACGCACGTTTCACATCTCGCACCCCACCTCTCGCGTAGCGTCTGTGTCCCGTGTATGTCCCATGCGCGCCCCATACCCACGCCACACGCTGCATATCCCATTTGAAAAGATTTGGTAAGTTTCTTCTGCGCGCTTACGTCTCGTACAGAGCATCTTAAAAACTTGGTGGTAAAATTTTGTCGGCTACTATCACTTATTTCTCAAAGAAGGGAAAGATATGAGTTTTAAAACCAAAAACGCTTGCGCACAAAGTGTGCTTGCGCGAGGTGCAAAAACGGGACTTGCCTTTATTTTGGCAGTGTCACTTGGCTTTGCGGCACCTCTTGCAGCTTATGCGCAAGACATAAGCAGTAATGCGAGCGAGTGGTCAGAGGCGCTTGATGAGGCGCTCGACTCAACGCCATCTTCAGTCTTTAGCTCCACTGTTGATGTGACTGAAGCGCTGTCGGTTGACGCTCAAGACGACGATGTAGAGTATCAGTTTGGTGACCCGCGTGATGAAAAATTTGACCTGCGTGACTGGGGTGTAGTTACTTCTGTTAAATATCAAAATCCTTGGGGAACGTGTTGGGGTTTTGCTGCTACGGCGGCTTGCGAGATTAGCATTCTTTCTACTATGAAAGAAAACAATATGGATGTAGACGCAAATACACTTGACCTTTCTGAGCGTTACTTGGCATGGTTTGCTTTTGGACTTACTCCAAGCTCGGTAGGCACAGATCAAATGGGCGAGGGTTATGTTTGCCCCGATGGAGGTATATATGCATGCCTAAATACTGGTGGCCTTCAGACATTTGCTTCGGCTTTGTTTGCGTCAGGCACAGGCCCTGTTGAAGAGTCTGTTGCTCCTTATAAAAACGCGCAGGATTTGTGGGTGTGTGTGCTTTCTAAAAAAGACGCCGAAGGCAATACCAACTCTCTCATGAAAGTGCTCGGAGAGACAGGTATTAATCACTATCTTGATGAGGGTTATACCGTTATCAAGATTTGGTCCTCGAGCCATTACGAGTGTAATGAAAAAACTGGTGTAGGCGAGGGAGATTATACCGATTGGTCGGTAGATGATAGCCTTTATGGCCAGTCAGCATACGAGCTTGCCGAGAGCTATTCTTTGCCAGAGATGCGTGTGTTTAACGCAGATAAACAATACACCGGTTATAGTCAAGAATCCATGACGGCCGTGAAACAAATGCTTTGTCAAGGCCGTGGCGTCTCAATAGCTTTCCACGCTGACACGACAAAGCTCGGTGATGACAATACGCGTACCTATATCGACGAAAATAACTGGGCACATTATACTTACGAGACTACGACTGCTAACCATGCAGTCTGTATCGTGGGCTGGGATGATAATTATTCAGCAAGCAAATTTAAAGAAGGACATCAGCCCCCAGCGAATGGTGCTTGGTTAGTGAAAAACAGCTGGGGCTCACAAACACAAGATGCTCCTAACTGCAGCTCGTGGGGCGTCCTAGACGAAAATGGGAAACACACCGGCTATTTCTGGCTTTCGTACTACGATCGGTCTATTACTTCGATGGAAGCGTTTGAGTTTGATGTAAAACAAGCAGACACGGTTGATCCAGATGGCCCCGATGACAATAGCTGGGGCAAGATAGAAGACCAATACGATTACCTCGTGTATTCCGGCATGGTTGCTTTGCCGTCTAACACAAAGACCAGCACGGCAAACGAGTTCACTGCTACTGAAGATCGTTCTTTGCGCAGTGTGACCAGCCTTACTACAAAGCCAAATACTACTGTAACCTATGAAGTTTATTTGCTCGATAAAGATCCCTCGAGCCCGACTGATGGCGAGCTTGCTTTTGAGAAATCCATCAATTATCAATACGGTGGCTATCATCGCTATCTTCTCGAAGAAGACGAATGGGTGCCTATGCGTGAGGGTCAGAAATATGCTGTAGTTGAAACGCAGTATTGCGAAACGGACGGGAAATGGTATCGCAACGCAGGATATGGTGTGGCTCAGGTTACAACGGAAAATGAAGAGTCAATATTCAATGAAGTACTCGAGTCTTATGAGTCCATGTATTTGCAGTCGATAAAAGCCAAATTTGTTGCCACGTATATGGAGCAAGGCATGGATAAAGATGCGGCTACAGCAGAAGCGGAAAAAGATTTGGCTGAATACGTCAAATCTGACGAGTGGAATGCTATTGTAGAGAACACACTTAAACCCATGGCTCAGAGTATAGTAGACGGTTATAAAACGTCTTATTATAAGACGCGCGTAAACGATGACGAAAGCTGGTCATGTGATGCGGATGGTACTTGGACTGACTGGTCTGATATTATCAAGGAGCTGAGCGCAACGGGCACCTATAAGGGCACCGCTATTGATAATTTCCCCATTAAGACGTTCTCAAACGAAAACGACTGGGCAACGGTTGAAAGCCTTGATGAGCTCGCGGCGAAACTTGCAGAGGCTAAGGCTGCACTCGAGTCTGTTGTAGTGAGCGCAGATGGCGTAGATGTGCCAGCTGACAAACAATGGATGACCCAAGCGGAATACGATGCTTTGAGTGCAGCTATTTTGCAGGCGCAGCAGTATATGACGCTTTCGGGTGAAGATTATGCAAACACATTGCTCAGCACCACACCTACAAAGGCAAATGTTACTGATGCTTTAGCAAACTTGACATGGCAGGCAAAGGCTGGCACGAGCGGCGTGGCTGCTGCTGGCGGTGACGGTGCCGCACAAGCTGGCTCTATGGCAAAGACGGGGGACGCGACTCCTTTGTCTTTGTGTGTAGTTTTAGTAGCTGTGAGCGCGGTTGCTCTTGGTACGGCATGCATGTCGAGGAAAAAGAAGCTCAACAAGTAGTTATTTGACTTACCAAATGAAAATGACCTCGCAGCTCGCGAGGTCATTTTTTTATGGCAATCATCTTGTTACAAGGATATCCTCGAAAATTTAGTTGAAATGACTCGAAAATTTAGTAGAATTATCCTCGAAAATTTAGCGCACAGTAGCTCGAAAATTTAGAAAGGGCTGAACAGGCATGAGTCTTACCCCAAAAAAATACCGACCTCGTTTACTAGACTCAACGGTCGAACGCAAATTAAGAAGCTTTGGTGCTATTGAGGTTGCGGGCACAAAGTTTTGCGGTAAAACGTGGACAAGTCTTGCCCACTCAGAAAGCATTGTTCACATTGACGACGACGCTATTCGCCAAGCAGTTGAACTTGATGTTTCTCTAGCACTCGAAGGGAAAACTCCTCACACTATAGACGAATGGCAAGATATACCAAAAATATGGGATGCGGTAAGGAGAAGCATAGACGAGAGCGGAAATGCAAAGGGTCAATTTATCCTTACCGGTTCTTCCACGGTAGACAAAACAAAAGTATCTCACAGTGGAGCTGGTAGAATTGCTACTTTACACATGAGACCAATGAGTTTATTTGAAAGCGGCTACTCTAACGGAAACATCTCTCTAAAAGGTCTTTTCAAGGGTGAGTTTCATTCAGGTCAAGTACAAACAAGTGCAAGGGCAATTGCAAAAGCAATATGTCAAGGCGGCTGGCCGGCGGCATGTGAATGCGACGATGATCTTGTTGGCGATATTCCCGCGCAATATCTCGATGCCCTTTTTAAGGTAAGCGCAGCAAAACGCGGACTAAACTGCCAAACCGTACGTCGCGTAGCAGTTTCTCTTGCGAGAAATATCGGAAAACCGGTTACCTATAAAACGCTTTTTCTTGATACGTTTGAAGAAAGCGACGCTGAAAAAGTAAATAGTAGTGTTGCGCAACAAAAACTAGAGCCTTATATCAATTTTCTAAAAGAGCAATACGCTCTTGAAGATCAAAACGGATGGGATGCGCCCATTAAGTCAAAATCTAGAGTGAGAACAAAGCCAAAGCGTTCTTTTGTCGACCCCTCTCTTCCTGCTTCGCTTTTAGGGATGTCGCCTGAGCGCATGCTTATGGAAATGCAAGTTTTTGAAACTTTATTTGAAGAGCTTTGCTTGCGCGATGTGCGTATATACGCTTCTGCGTTGCAACAAACTCCCGAGCCATCTGTCTATTACTACTCAGATGCAGATGGATTGGAGGTGGACATTATTGTAGAACTCGCAAATGGGCAATGGGGTGCTTTTGAGGTAAAGCTGAGCGAAGATAAAGTACCACAAGCTGAAAAGAACCTTTTACGTTTAAAGAAAAAGATCGCTGCTAATCCGGCAGCTCACAATCAAGAACCGGCATTTTTGGCTACATTAGTTGGAATGGCATCTTTTTGCAGACAGCTTCCGTCCGGAGTATATGTAATACCAATTTCCTCTCTTGGCGTATGATTATTGTATCGTTTCACATCAAAGAGAGTGACTTTGTGAATGCGATATTTGAGGTCTTTACAAAGGTCTCCGCGTATTTCTTTTATTTGAACTAGTACAATATGACAATAGTGTATAATTGCGACCGACGACAGTTGAGGTTTTGAAGTTTGGGCGCTAAGCGCGATGAATAGAAGCTTCAAACTTACAAACGGGGGAGAGTAAGTGCTGTTTAGCGGCTACATTGTGGGGTATCTTTTCCTGGCAGGAGCCGGGAGTGGAGCCTTTTTCGTCGCGGTGTGTTGCTGTGTGGTAGACGCGCTCAGTAAAAGTCGCGAAAGTGAACGCGTAGTCACTTGGGCGCAGGCGGGCTTTTACCTCGCTCCGTGCCTTATGGTTGTAGCCTCGATGTTTTTGTTGCTCGACTTAGGCAACGCTGAGCGTGCTTGGCAGGTGGTACTTTCGCCATTTCGTTCGGTCATGTCTGTGGGTGCATGGTTTGTGGCGCTTTTTACGTTTGTGTCTGCTGCCCTAGCGATAGCGGCCATGATATGTCGCGAGGTGCCGCGCGCTTTGATGTGGTTTTGCTGCACAGTAGGAGCGCTTTTAGCGGTAGGTACCATGTCGTATACAGGGCTTTTATTGGCAGACATGGTGGGTATCGATTTTTGGCGTAGCCCACTTTTGGTGGTCTTGTTTGTAGCATCATCGCTTTCTTGCGGCGTGCATGCCATCTTGCTTGTATGCTGTTTTGCGATGTCGCCCTCGCGCGGAGTGCCGCGTGCGTTAAAACGCACGGCTGGTATATGTTCTTTTGCGGAAGCATGCGTGCTTGTTGCATTTATGTTTGCGCAGTATGGTTATTCCGCGTCAGCAGCGATGTCGTGCGACCTGTTACTAACCGGGTCGCTCTCGCCGGTGTTTTGGGGCGGTGTATGCGTGGCAGGTTTGTTGGTGCCCTGTGCGTGTGCGGTTTTTTCGCGCGTGCTGCCTTTGCGTAGTACGACCATGGTTTCTGCCATAGGCGCG
>CAYNWQ010000114.1:0-3298 GCA_964400955.1 uncultured Gordonibacter sp.
GCCCTTGCTTGAGCAAGATAACTCTGCGCTTCATCTTCGGACAAATAAGGCTCAATGCGACTCAGCAAAAAGGAAAGAGCGACCATTTCTTGTGCAAGCCCATCGTGTAGCTCACGAGATATACGACGACGTTCATCTTCTTGGGCGCTAATAACGCGCGAAACAACAGATTGCTGAGCAATGCCGCCTTGCAACTCAGGCAAGCTTTCGTCGTCGTCATGTGTGGCGAGAGCGTCAAAATCGAGAAAATCATCCGACACAACTTCTAAATCACAAAGCTTTCCTGCTAGCTCAGCAACCAAGCGCTTATAGGTCTCGACATGCGTTGTGCTCGTAGTGCGAAACGCGCACAACAAAGCTCCCACAACACAACCGCTACGTTTTAAGGGTAGCGCGCAAAAGCTGCGTAAGTCTTCGGCAAACACAATAGGATAGGTCGTGTACTCACGTGGATCGATTTGGGCGTCGATGTCTACAAACATCATAGGTTTACCAGCTTTGATAACAATGCCACCTATACCATGCCCCGGAGCAAGCACGATTCTGCGATAGCGCTCACCAGTAGCACCCGCACTGTAAATCCATTTAAGGGGAGCTCCTACAAAAGCAGTAAGACCAAGCGAAACAAAATCAAATCCGTATTGAGACTCGATATCGCTTACCGCACGTGCATACACTTCGCTTTTACCACTCAGCTCATCTTCGGTAAAATTTGATGCAGCCACTATCACTCCTTCCCCTCTTATTTAATGCCCGAATTATACCTCGCATTCACGTGCTCTACAAACTACGAAATTTTTTTCAAAATTTTTCTTGCACTGGGACAAGTATTCGGTTATTATATTTCCTCGCGACGCGGACGTGGCTCAGCTGGTAGAGCACGACCTTGCCAAGGTCGGGGTCGCGGGTTCGAACCCCGTCGTCCGCTCCATTGCTTATTTAAGGCCGGTCGATACTTCAAAAAGTGAGGCCGGTCTTTTTACTAACGAGCAGCTCGTATGGCGACGTGGCCAAGTGGTAAGGCAGAGGCCTGCAAAGCCTTTACCCCCAGTTCGAATCTGGGCGTCGCCTCCATACAAACTTTTCAGCCGGACACATCCGGCTTTTTATTTTTCTTTCCACACAAACCTCGTAGACTCATATACGTCATAATCCAGACGTAGTATTTTCCTAGAAGCTTGAAAAGATGAGCGTGATTAAGGTTACAATATAGGTGATAAATACGAGAGTAAATTGACGTCAGGAGGCTTTTTCGTGCAAACACTTACCCTTGCCCTACTTCTGCTCGCCGCTGTTTTAATATCGTCGGTAATTGACCAGATTGTTCCAAAAGTTTCATCTCCTCTTATACAAATAGGACTTGGTCTACTTATCGCTCTCCTAGCTCCTACGCAGGTAAAAATCGGTCTTGATCCTGAGTTATTTTTGGTCTTATTTATTGCACCTCTGCTTTATGACGAAGCGCGCAACGCCGACAAAACGTCCCTTTGGCAAAATCGACGCCCAGTGCTTTCGCTTGCTATTGGACTTGTAGTAGCCACCACACTTGTCATAGGCTTTGTGGTCAATGCTATCATCCCTTCAATTCCCCTCGCAGCAGCTTTTGCGCTTGGCGCAGCACTTGGGCCAACGGACGCTGTCGCTGTCGCCTCCCTCTCAAAGCAAACCAATCTCACTGAGAGGCATAAAAACATTTTAAAAGGCGAATCGCTCATCAACGACGCATCCGGTATCGTGTCTTTTCAGTTTGCGCTCTCTGCCGCCATCACGGGTACGTTTTCGCTTGTCGACGCTTCAATTGATTTTGCTATAAGCTTTTTTGGAGGCATTTTACTCGGCATTATAGTTGGCTATATAGGAAACATTATTGTGCGTTGGGTACGCAATATCGGACTTGAAAATACCACCTTTCACGTGCTTTTTGAAGTGTTTGTCCCCTTTATAGTATTTCTTTTGGGTGAAGCAGTTGGAGTAAGCGGTATCCTCGCAGTAGTAGCTGCCGCTTTTATGAACTCTATCGCGCCGCAACCAATAGGGCCATCCATCGCCCGAATGAATATCGTCTCAACGAGCGTTTGGCGCGTGCTGACTTTTGCTCTCAACGGTATCGTCTTTGTACTTTTGGGTACACAGCTACCAAAAGCAATGCAACACACTTGGAACGATGTACACATCGATAACCTCATGCTCGTAGGCTCTATACTTCTCATCACTTTTTTACTTTTGCTTGTTCGGTTCGTCTGGACATATGGCATGGAGTACGTCCACGACAAAAAGTCACAAGACTCTCGCGCAATGAGTGCACGCATACGTTCTGCTTCCATTTTAACGATTGCAGGGTCAAAAGGCACTATAACGTTAGCAGTACTTTTCACCATACCGGTTTATGCGAGCACTTCAACTATGTTTCCACAGCGTGACCTGATTATCTTTCTCGCTTGTGGTGTTATATTGTGCACTTTACTTTTGGCAACTTTTGTCATGCCTATCCTAGCTCCTATGCCAAAGCGCGAACCGACCCAAAAACAACAAGACGAGACAGAATGCAACATTGAAATATTACGAAACGTCATAGAAGAACTCACTGTCCATCAAACCAAAGAAACTCGTAGAGCAACGCGTGCCGTCATCAAGTCTTACAATGACCGTATCGCACGCATTAAAGATCGCCACGACATAGAAGATGAGCCCAACTTAGAGCTGCGTCTTAAAGCACTCAAGTGGGAGCGCAGCTACGTAAGTGGACTTATTGAAGCGAGAGAAGTACACCCAACCGCAGGCTATCAATACCTAAGACGTCTCGCACATACCGAAAACCTACTCAAACACTCTACTGGAAAATGGTCTATAGAGGCGCTTTACCTGCGCGTGCGTACTTTTATGCGCACGTTTTCCCATTCTGTCATTGATGGACTCCCTGGCATTTCTGCACCTGAGCGTACAGAAGCATTGCGCGAAATACAAGTTAAATCTTACGAGCACGTCATACAGCGCCTAAAAGAGCTTGTGCCAGAAGACGATGTACCTACCGAAGACGCGAGCGCTCTTTTAGTGGAGTATCAGCGGGTGTGTGTGGCTTTGCGTGCGTCAAATCCCTCCATTACCGCCATTGCAAAAGCCTCCGACAAAACCGAAGATATACAAAGGTATGGACTTCAAATCGAACTCGAGCAAATACAAACCATGTATGAAGAGGAGCGATTGAGCCGCGCATCTGCCAAACGTCTGCGTGAAAACGTACACCTCATGCAGATGGATTTAGAGGATAACGTATAAACTGTAGCGCAGGCGCGTCGCA
>CAYNWQ010000114.1:3398-5417 GCA_964400955.1 uncultured Gordonibacter sp.
CTCATGCAGATGGATTTAGAGGATAACGTATAAACTGTAGCGCAGGCGCGTCGCAGACGTGTTGTAGCGCAGGCGCGTCGCAAGCGTGTGCTACATTTTTTCAGGAGCGCTTACACCAAGCAGACTCAAAGTAAGCGAAAGCACAATGCGCGTCGCATCAGCTAGGGCAAGACGTGCGCGACTGAGCGCTTCATCTTCCGTAAGCACATGACAGTTGGTATAGAACTGATGGAAAGCGGCAGCGAGTTCTTGAGCGTAATGCGTCAAGCGGAAAGCTGCTCTGTCACGCGCCGCGAGCGCAACGAGGTCAGTAAAGTCATCCATTTTACGCATCAAAGCAAGCTCGCTTTCATGGGTAAGTAACGCAAGGTCGCAATCTTTACCGATAAGTTTTTCTGCGAGCTCATCAAGATTATACTCGCCTACCTCCGTCGCCTGAGCGTAGGAGAGGCCTGCGGCCTTACGCAAGATCGAGCAAATACGAGCATGCGCATATTGCACGTAATACACTGGATTACTCGAGTCTTTTTTCTTTGCAACTTCGATATCAAAATCAATAGTTTGATCTGATGACTTTGCAAGCATAAGGAAACGTGTTGCGTCAACACCCACCTCATCAATTAGCTCCTCAAAGGTCACCATCTCACCTGTGCGTTTTGACATGCGCACCGGCTTACCATCGCGAAATAGGTTGACGAGCTGCCCGAGCATCACCTCAAGCGCCCCAGCACGACCCCAGGCTGCAAGCATAGCTTCGCAACGAGCGATGTAACCGTGATGATCTGCTCCCCAGATATCGATAAGCAGGTCAAAACCACGCTGTAACTTATTGTAATGGTAAGCAACATCGCTCATAAAATAGGTATACTCGCCGTTTGCCTTTATAAGCACACGATCTTTTTCGTCATCAAAAGCGCTAGAACGAAACCACGTGGCACCCTCTTTTTCGTAGACATAACCTTTTTCATCCATTGCCGCAAGCGCCTTATCGATGGCTGTTTGCCCGTTTTCGTCAGGCACATAAAGCGTCCTTTCCGAAAACCACTTATCAAACGTCGTACCAAAATCAGCACAGATACGTTGCTGGTCTGCAAGCATCATACGATAAGCGCGCTCACGGAAATTGTCGTGTCGTTCCTTTGGGTCAGCATCAAGCCACACTTTGCCATCTTCATCGATTATGGCCTGCGCAATATCTTTCACATATACACCCGCATAGCAGGCCTCGGGTAGCTCTATATCGCGACCGAGTAATTGCTGGTAGCGTACCGCAACCGACTCTGCAAAATTGTCCATTTGAGAGCCATGGTCGTTGACGTAAAACTCTTCGTACACGTCGTATCCCGCATGACGCATCACACGCGCCGTTGCATCCCCAAGCGCCGCCCAACGCCCATGCCCTACATGCATAGGTCCTGTCGGATTTGCGGATATGTACTCTAGGTTTACACGTACAGGTCCGCCTTTAAGCTCGCTTTTCCCATAGTCTTTACCGCATGCGCGCACTGTCTTTACGACGCTTTGAAGTGTCTGGGTGCTCAAACGGATGTTTATAAAGCCAGGACCCGCAATGTCTATATGAGCGATTAAATCATTGTCAGGTAGATTATCAATGATAGCCTGAGCTATCTCACGAGGATTTTTCTTGGCAATCTTTGATGTGCGTAAGGCGACGGTAGAAGCCCAGTCTCCATTGGCTTCATCTCTTGGGCGCTCAAGTGCAGGCTCGGGGACATCTGCAAGAGGCAGTGAACCATTAGTTATACATGCCTCTATCGCGCTTTTAATGAGATTTTCTAGTTCCTCGCGTATTTGCATAATGTTTCTACTTTCAATTTAAGCCGCACGACTTACCACGCAGCATTTATTGTCCTTATAGTACAACTTGCAACCCTTAAGCAAGCGTGGCATACATAATGGCTTTTATGGAATGCATACGGTTTTCGGCTTCGTTAAAAACGCGTGATTGCGCAGAGCGGAACACTCTATCTTCGACTTCCATTTCCTCTATACCAAACT
>CAYNWQ010000115.1:0-5374 GCA_964400955.1 uncultured Gordonibacter sp.
CTGACCAGCATCAAAGACGGTATCGACACGACCGGCATAAGCATCCCACAAGGATCGCTGTCTTCGTATGCTGGCTTTGTACAACACATCCTACCCTCGCAAGAAGAAGGCTGGGTTATAGCGAGTGCGTTTGCTGAAAAGCTGCATTCCCTCGACAACTTTGCTGATTTTCGTGCAAAGCGTCTTTATGGTATTGGCGGCAGCGTACGCGCAGCAGCGAAAATGATGGCTGCCATAGAGGGAGCTAGCGAGCGTCCCCGCGTGCTCACCTTGCATTCATTTGAGCACATGCGAAACCTACTCGAAGAAGACCCCGCAAGTTTCGCTCACTTTGCCGCACGCGCAGTGCCTGAGCGTATCCACACTTTGATGCCAGGATGCATCATTGCAAAAACTGTGCTTGAAGAACTAGGTGCGGACTCAATCGAAATATGTAAGCATGGCATACGTGAAGGCTATCTCATCGAGCGAATGCTACAATAATGCACACACCTAGTCTGCGCGCGCAGACGTGCACGCATACAAACATTTGCGTACGTTATTCGGTTACTACTACACACAAGCGAGGGAAATCATGGAAGAAAGTACCGACAAATCACTGCCTTTGCAAAAACGAGCACCTTATATGCAAAATCGCGAGCTTTCTTGGCTTGACTTTAACAAGCGCGTGCTCGACCAAGGTGCAGACGAAAGTGTGCCTTTGCTTGAGCGCTTAAACTTTATCTCGATTTTCTGGAGCAACCTGCAAGAGTTTTTCATGGTGCGTGTCGGCAGTTTAACCGACCTCGTACTCGTCAAGAAACGCATCATTGACTCAAAGTCTCTCATGACACCAGCCGAACAACTTGATGCCATATACGCGCGCTGCCACACGCTCTACCCAGCTTATGAGCAAACGTACGAAAACCTGCGAGTTTTGCTTGCCGCAGAAAACATATATGAGCGTCGCGCGCATGACCTTACCGATGTGCAACGCGAATACTTGCACGCCTATCTCGACGCAAACGTCATGCCTTTTTTGTCACCGCAAATCATCAATGCGCGTCATCCTTTCCCTCACCTTGAAAATGGCGCCCTGTATGTAATTGTGCGTCTCGACGATGAAGCGATGTCGCATAAGGCAAATAAAAGCTTGTCCGCCGAAAAAGCATCAAGCAAACAATCGAAAAGCAGCAAGAGCGATAAAAGCGACAAGTCTTCAAGCAAGCAGGCAAAAAGCGCAAACCTCGGTGCCGAAGGCGTCACGCTTGGACTTTTGCCACTACCAAGACAATGCGAGCGCGTCATAGCGCTTCCCGGTGGCGGACTGCAATTTATCCTGCTAGAACACGCGCTTGAGATGGTTGCAGCTGATATTTTCTCGATGTATAAAGTCAAACACACCAACATCATATGCGTCACACGTAATGCAGACCTTGATACAACCGAAGGTACAGACGAACTCGACGAAGACTACCGCGAACACATGAAACGCATCCTAAAAAAGCGCACACGCCTTGCTCCAGTACGTCTCGAAAGCGAGAAAAAACTCTCACCAACTATAGAACCGCTTTTGCTCAAACGTCTTAATCTCAAAGAACACCAGGTGTTTGTAACCTCGGTTCCACTCGACATGAGCTATACCTATACGCTCGCAGCTCGCCTACCCGAGAAAAAACGCACCCGTCTCACTTACAAAAGCGCTACACCTGCATGGCCGAGCACGCTTGACCACTCGCGAAAAATAATTGACCAGGTAGCAGAGCACGAGATC
Source organism: uncultured Gordonibacter sp. (assembly GCA_964400955.1). Lineage (GTDB taxonomy): Bacteria > Actinomycetota > Coriobacteriia > Coriobacteriales > Eggerthellaceae > CAJFUR01. Next base: position 1,754 of record CAYNWQ010000115.1, read on the forward strand.
TTGCTCTCATACCCCTACGAAAGCATGAATCCCTTTGTACAACTTTTGCGCGAAGCAGCCACAGACCCAAGCGTCATATCGATAAAAATCACCCTTTATCGCCTCGCACGACAATCTCACCTCGCCGAAGCTCTCATCGCCGCAGCTGAAGCTGGCAAAGAAGTAACCGCACTCTTTGAACTGCGTGCACGCTTTGACGAAAGCAACAATATCGAGTGGTCGCAGCGTTTTGAGCAGGCCGGATGCAAAGTGATTTACGGTTTTCGTAACTATAAGGTGCACTCAAAGATTTGCTGTATCACGCGCCAAAGTGAAAGCGGCATACAATACATCACCCAGCTTGGCACCGGCAACTACAATGAAAAAACTGCGCGCCTCTATACTGATTTTTCGTTTATTACCTCAAGTGAACAAATCGGCCGTGATGCGGTCGAATTTTTCCGCAATATGGCTCTTGAAAACGTGTCGAATAACTACGACATTTTGTGGGTAGCACCCTTGCAAATCAAGCAGAAAATCATCGAAGGTATAGACGAACAAATTGAACTTGCAACATCAGGAGAACCGAGTGGACTTTTCTTTAAAACCAACTCCATTACCGACAAACAAATCATTGAAAAAATTTCAGAGGCGTCGCGAGCAGGCGTGCCCGTCATATTGCTTGTGCGCGGCATCAGCTGTATCGTGCCTGATGTGGACAAATACACCAAGAACGTGCGCGTCTTTTCTATAGTAGGCCGTCTCCTTGAGCACAGCCGAATCTATTGCTTTGGGCCTCGCTGCAATGCACGCGTTTATCTATCGAGCGCTGACCTCATGACTCGCAATATGGACAAACGCGTAGAGATTGCTTGGCCGATTTTAAACGAGATTCTGCGCAGTGAAATACTTGAATACTTAGACATTTGTCTTGCTGATACAGCAAAATTGCGCGAGCTTATGCGTGATGGCACCTATACGCCACTTGGGCACTTTAAAGAGAAAGATAAAGCCACCTTTGACTCACAATGCTATCTGTTAGAGCGCGCGCAGAAAAATCACGAAAAGGCAGCCGCGAAAGCTGCAGCACAAAGCGCAAACCCACAGAAAAGCGTGCAGACATCTGCGAACTCGCGTCCGCAAGCAAAAACAAGCCCACAAACGCACCCACAAACAAAAGCTCTTGCCTTGCGCATGCCAGACACGCTGCAAGGAAATGACCCGAGTCTCATCATACGCGCCATCGCTCGCGTCATCACGTGGACAAAGCCAAGATAAACAAGCACGGCGCAACTTATAGCCAACGCATAGTCAAAGATAACCAAAGTTAGCAAAAGTTGCGCATGCTATTTATCAACTAAAGTGCCTTATGTGCGCACCTGGTCTTATGAGCGCACCTATTTTCCACGATTTATATGCTCAGGCACGAGTCGTATAGCGCCCGGCTTTCGCTCTGAGTCACTCATGCGCTCGTTGAGCTCAGCAGCAAATTCATCGAGCGTTATGCCGTAACGCTCCAATATAACAAGCAAGTGATATACCACATCAGCAGCTTCGTAGCGCAAATGGTCAATTGAGTGCGAATACTCTTCAGGTAAGTGCACTTGTATGTTTTCCACGTCCGCATCCGCTTCACTTGCAAAAGCAGCTGCCAAAGACGAGGTAGCCCACGATTCTACGTCTTTTGCTGCTAAAGCTACTTCACCGGACTCCTCCATAAGCTTTTTAAGCACCACGTCAGGCGAAGAAGTCAGCAAACGATACGTATAACTTTCTTCGCCCGCCCCTCTGCGAGCAGTAATCGTTTGCGCAAGAGACTCAAGCGTAGTACCTATCTGGGATACGGCCGGCTCAAGCTCGCATGCATCTGCAATATAAGTTTTATCCTGCATCTAAAACTCCCTTCATTTCAAAAACGGGCGCACCAAAAAGGCACGCCCGTCTTCTACCTTAAACGTTAAGGCTATTAACTACTCATCTATCAAGAGATTTTCATCGTCTGAGTCAGCGCCGCCACCCAAAAACTCGTCAGCGACCGACCCACCATCTGCACCAAGCAAACCCTCGTCACTAGACGATTCCTCGCTTGCCGCGCTTTCCTCATGCTCTTTTTCGAGGCTTGCAAAGTTAAAACCATATGAACCCACTGAGCCTAAAAGCGCATCGAGTTCTTCGAGGTTGCGTTGATAGGAACGCGGAGGCAAAGCCTCACCAAGCATGTCTTCGCCTGAGGTGTCAAACTTAGGCAACTCGTCGCCACCAATCAAAATGGTGTCATCAGGGCTAAAGACCATATCGAGCAATTGGCACATGTCATCAGAAGAAGCTGAGAGGTCATCTTCGATAACACGCATCAAATCGTATTTCTCGAGACCCTCTTTGAGCTCTTCGATAGCTTTCACACCAATACCTTCTATGCGCAACAAGTCTTCTTCGGTGCGACCCACGAGGTCACCCACTGTCTCAATACCGGCCTCTGAGAACTTGTTAGCCCAGCGCTGAGACACACCCAAGTCATCATAGATGTAGAGGCGCGCTTCTTCGTCAGAGAGTTGCGGCCCTCTGCGAATACTCGAAAACCCGCTGTAGTATCCGCCAAAGTTTGAACCAAAGTTGAGATATCCATCTCCATCAAGCGACCAGTCTTGGGGCTGCGGAAGCAGCTCTTCCACCTCGCGTAAGGCATCTGGTGCACAATCTGGCAAAGTGTCGCCCGAGATACGCTCAACAGGCTTGCCTTTGTAGGTAAGGCGCGTGTTGCGATAACGACGCAGACCAGTACCAGCAGGTATGGGCTTGCCAATGATAACGTTTTCTTTCAGGCCAGCGAGGTGGTCAATTTTGCCCTCGATAGCAGCATCGGTGAGTACCTTTGTCGTCTCTTGGAAAGACGCTGCCGACAAGAACGAATCGGTCGCAAGAGATGCTTTCGTGATACCAAGCAACAAAGGCTGACCTGCCGGGGGCTCTTTACCCTCAGCGATAAGCTCGTTTGCGACCTTTTCAAACTCAAAGCGATTAACTTGTCTACCTGGCAAGAAATCAGAGTCACCCGCATCAAGCACTGCAACCTTGCGCAGCATCTGACGCGCGATAACTTCGATGTGCTTATCGTTGATGTCTACACCTTGTGAGACGTAAACGCCTTGTACCTGACTAACAATGTAGCGCAAAGTGGTGTTTGGATCGGTCAAACGCAACAAATCGTGCGGGTTTACAGAACCCTTGGTAATCTGTTGACCAACCTTTACTTCACACCCATCCGATAGACCAGGCAAAAGCTGCGCACGAGCTGAAACCACATACTCGCGGAAATTGCCCTCTTGGTCGTGAATCGTGATGGTCTTTGACTGCTTGTCGCCAGCAATTTGCATCGTGCCTGAAATCTCTGCGAGCACCGCTTGGCCTTTAGGCTTACGTGCTTCAAAAAGCTCTTGAACACGAGGCAGGCCGTGCGTGATATCTTCACCTGCAACACCGCCAGTATGGAACGTACGCATGGTCAGCTGCGTGCCAGGCTCACCAATAGACTGAGCAGCAATAATACCGACTGCCGTACCGATATTGACAGGACGCGACGTAGCCAAGTCCCAACCATAGCATTTCTGGCACACACCGTGGCTTGCATGGCAGGTCATGATC
>CAYNWQ010000116.1:0-5298 GCA_964400955.1 uncultured Gordonibacter sp.
AGATGGCACGGCGGCAGTAACGGGTGTGGTGTATAAAGGTAGCCGTGACTCGTTTGACCTCGTCATACCCTCGAGCGTCGAAAAAGACGGCGTGACTTATACGGTGACATCTATTGCGGCGGGCGCATTTGGCGGCATGTCGCGCGATGATTTCCTCGATAGTCCGGCGAATGTTTCCAAACTAAAACTCGCATCGGTTAGCCTGCCTGCTACGCTAAAAACTATTGGCGACTATGCTTTTGGTAGCGCAGCTACGGGTATAACACCTTCGCTTTCTGCTATTACTTTCGAGGCTCCTTCTCAACTAACATCAATTGGAGAAGGCGCATTTCGGTATTGCAAAAACTTGAGCTCTTTTAGTTTCCCCGAGAGTGTAGACGTTATCGGTAAGGATACTTTTAAGAACTGCTTTAATTTGGCAGCCTTGCTTTTTGATACAACGGATGCGACAAAACCGTCTTCTATCGCAAACACCGCCTTTGAGGGTCTTGGTGCACTTGGGAGAAGCGTAGGAGTGTATGCATCATCGGATGCGTCTGCAGTGCAGCAACTTATCGCAGACAATGCTGCATCGGGCGAAGATGGCAAAAACGGCGGACGCAACTTTATCCACGCGTCTAACTATAAAGGTAACCTTGCCGATGCAGTGATAGATGCTATAGCGTCTGTGCCTTATAACTACGGAAAAGAAATCAAACCGAGCGTCGTGGTGCGCATGGGTGATGTAGTTCTTAAGCAAGGCGTCAGTGCCGACTACACGGTTTCTTATGCCAACAATGTGTCTGCTGGTACTGCTACAGTGACCGTGCATGGCACCGTACAAAGTGGGTATGTAGGCACTGCGTCAGCCACGTTTGAGATAACACCTCGCGACATCAGTACAGCTTTTGTAGCAGACGTTGACATGCAGGCTTATACCGGCAATCCTGTCATCCCTGAGCTTAAAGTGACATATGCAGGATATAAGCTCGTAGCAGGTGAGCAGTATTCGGTTATGTGCACCAATAATACCGATATTGGTACGGCAACTATTGATATCTATGGTGTGCGCAGTTTCTCGGGGCACATCACCAAGACATTCAAGATAGGTGCTGCGCTCAACGTCTATGCAGGAGCGTCACGTTATGACACCTCTGGGCGTATCGTGTCAGGCGAGATGACACTTGCAGAAGATGAGCCTTACACGGGCGTTATCGTGGCGACGGGTGAAAACTACGCAGACGCACTTGCAGCGAGTGGTTTGTCGGGTTTACTTGATTATCCTATCGTACTTGTGGGTGCAGATGGTATGTCTGATGAAACCAAGGACACGCTGCAGGCTATGCGCGATGCAAACGGCGTCGGTCTCGACGTTATCGTAGTAGGCGGTACCTCCGCTGTCGGCACGTGGACTGAAAAGCAATTGCTCAAATACGACAATGATGCTTCGGTCAAACGCCTCGCGGGTGAGACACGATACGAGACTGCGCGTGCGATATACGATTATGGGGCTGGTATTGGAGACGGCTGGGATAGTGAGGGCTATGCTATCATCGCAACGGGTGCAAACTATGCAGATGCGCTTGCGATATCTCCTTACGCTGCTAAACATGCCGCGCCGGTTATGTTGGTTGACGGCAGCGACGCAACGTCAGCAAGTGTGACCTCGGCAAAAGAGATTATAGCCGGCTATACTCACGCGATTGTGCTCGGTGGTAGCGCTGCAGTAAATGACGCAGTTGCAAACGAGCTTAAAGGTGCTATGACAAAAGTCGATAGCTGGGAGCGCCTCGGAGGCAATACACGCTTCGAGACTAGCACGCTCATCGCGCAGTGGGAGCTTAAGCATGGCATGCAAATGCAAAACGTTGGCTTTGCGACAGGTGCCAATTTCCCTGATGCGCTGGCTTCAGGCTATCTCCTCGGTAAATACAACGCAGTCTTGCTGCTTGTTGATAATACCGGTGAAAACAACACTAGCCTCTACAGCTTCTTGCGCGCTAACTGCTCAGGCGTGAAAATGGCAAATGTCTTTGGCGGTGACGCGGCAGTGTCGGCAGATATGCGCACCCGTATTGCTCAAGAGCTTGGGTGGGGCAGTTTGTATGTGACGGCAAATAAGTAAGACGGTTAATAAATACGTAAAATAGACGATAGCGGGGCAGCGGCTGGTGTCGCTGCCCCGCTATTAATTGGAGTAACTAGCGCCGTCATAGCGCTATCGGTTAAAGTAGGTGGCGCAGCTAAAGTAATAGGGCGCGACTGAGACAAGAGGGCGCAGTTGAGATACTACGTTGAGATAATCGATTAGATGTCGTCGTCGGCGAGGTCTTGACGCGGGTCATAGCCACCGATGAGTACGCAGTCAAACAACGCGTCGTCGTTCATTTCCCATACGCCTTCATCGTTTTTAACATAAGCAACGCTAAACTCAATCGTTTGCTGCTCTATGCCAGCATCCATAAAGGCGCTCAAAAATGCGGCGTCATTTTCATCTGAAGTGGTCGTCGGGTCGAGATAAGTCTTGTAAGCAGATTCGAGACAGGTGAGTGTTGCGGTCATATCGGGCACGTTTACCACGCAATCTATGGTGACCGTGTCGCCAATCTCTTGTGCATCAGCAATCTCGTACGTGAAATTTGCGTAGTAAGCTTTTGCAAAACCTGTCTTAGAGACACCATACATCTCAGGCTGGAAATACATCCGGTTAAAGACCTCAGCGATAGTCTCTTCGTCAAAGCTTTGTACATTTGCCAATTTTGCCTCAACGTCGTAGTAGGTTTCAGCAAGGGTCTCATCGTCGGTTACGGTTTTTGCGGTCGTGGTGTCGTTTGCGCAGCTACATAGCAAAAGGCAGCCAAAGAGAGCAAGCGCCGCAAGACTGAAAGCGAACGCTTTTTGCGCGTAACACGTGCGCTGGTGTGTCTGGTGGCTGGGTTTGGCTGTGTGCGAATGTGTGAGTTGTTGTAGACGTGCTTTTCTCATGATGAGGGCCTCCTTTGTGTGATTAAGCGAGGGGTACTTTGATTTTGTATGCGTCGCTACGCTCGGCTGTTGTTAAAGCTTTCTTCGTCTGCTTATATTTCTTTTTGGCTATATTTTGAAAGTGCACTGTGGTATTATGAGTGAGCTTTGACGTTGTCCACAAATAATACTGAAGGAGGAATCATGGAACAACGAAAAACACGTAGGCTGTTCCCGGTGCTTTTGGCTTTTGCTATCGCAATGTGTGCGGCATTAGCTTTTGGATTGCCGGCATCAGCATACGCAGACGGTGACAATGACGCTTATGTAACCGTCCAGGTGAAGTACGGAGATGATGGTGCGGTTGAAGTAATTAAAAGCTACACCCAAGCTGAGTTTGAAGCACTTGCGTATAAGGACGCAAACGGCACTACACCGGCGGTTTCGGGCATGTACGACAAAAAGGGCGCTAGGACTGTTGTCACTGCAAAAACCTATGTAAGGCTTTCTGATTTATTCAATAATGCAGGTTTGAGTAGTTGTTATACTGACGGTTGCTACGTAAGTTTTGGGGATAGCAGCATGGGACTGGGTAAAGGAAAAATCTCTTATGCGGATTTAACCTCAGGCAAGTTTTATCCAGAGAGTACTGCCACTACTTTTAGCGCGGAGAACGCTTACTCCGTAGAGCCGGTTTTGGCTTTAACCGCATATACAGGCACTATTGCCGAAGGCAAAACAGCCAAGGACTGCGAAGATGACAATCTGACAAAAGCTGACGCGTCGAAAGCTCGACTTTCTGTAGTTGGCGTGCCCGAAAAAACTACTTATAGCGATTGGGGCGGCAAATTTTACTGGAAAGGTACCTCATATGTAACGATTTACATACCTACTTTTACCGAGCTTGCAGGTGACACTCGCTATGACACTTCAGCGATTTCTTTGCAGCAAGCAATGGCGGGACTTGGCACAGATAGTGCTTATAAAGGCGTTATTGTAGCAACCGGCGAAAACTATGCTGACGCACTCGCTGCAAGTGGTCTTTCTGGTTTGTGCAACTATCCTATCTTGCTTGCCAATCCTAAGGGTCTTGACGCGAGCACGGAAAAAGTGCTTACTAGTCTGCAAAGCGCTTGCGCAGATCTCGACATTATCGTAGTAGGTGGCACAGAAGCTTTGCCACAGTCAGTTGAAGACGAACTTGCGGCCTATGATGGTAATAAAAAAGTAAATCGCCTCTTTGGTGACACTCGCTATGACACTGCTAAGGCAATTTATGACTATGGCGCGACAGTTGGAGATGGTTGGAGCACTGATTACGCTGTAGTAGCGACTGGTGAAAACTACGCGGACGCTCTGTCTGCAGCATCTTATGCAGCAAAGTCGGTATCTCCTGTTTTGCTGGTAGAGGGCACCTCCGATACTGCATCTGACTGGGTGCTTGCTGCTGCAGCAAAAGTTAACGATGCTCTGTATGTCGGCGGTAAAGCTGCAATATCTGAGGGCATTGAAAGAGCTATCACTTCTAAGGTTTTGGCCGGTACAAAGACCGAGCGTTTTGCTGGTGACACTCGCTATGACACCTCAGCTAAGTTTGCTGCATGGGCAGTATCTGCTGACGGTGCTAGCATGAGCGTTTCAAAAGCTGGCCTTGCAACAGGAGCCAACTTTGCTGATGCCCTGAGCGCTACGGCACTTTTGTCTCAGCGTAATGCAGTGCTCTTGCTTGTTGATCCTCTGTCGATAGACAATGCATCAACTTTGGATTTCCTCGCCAAAAATGCTCAAGGTATTATTGACCTGACGCAATTTGGTGGAGAGGCTGCACTTGATTTCTCGGCGCGTGCTCAACTCGCTAGCGCAAGCGGTCTTGGTTGGCCTAATAGTCATACTGTTACCGTGACTCTGAGCTAAAAATAAGCTGGGTAATTTATCTTACGCACTTACGTAAGCTAGAGACGTAAAGTCAAAAATGGGTGCCGGTTGTATCCGGCACCCATTTTTTTCGACAACAGACGTTTGATTTTATGTACACTCGGCTCTGCAAAAAAACTTTTAAGGGCAGGTCGACAAAAAGTGTACCCCATTTTGGGCGTTGATGCAGATGGGCATCAAGTTATTTCTTGATGAGAGAGGCCATCTGTAAAGCCTCGCCAAAGAGTTTTCCTGCTCCGTTTTTCACGGCGAATTTCAGTTTTTCAATGTCGCCCACGATACTACCAGCAAGCATTTCTACGCCGCAATCAAAAAGGTAGGGCGACATAACCACGCTCGGACCTACAAATACGCACGCAGCATTTCTCGAGAGGTCGAGCAGGCGTGGTGCAGTCTTGTTGATGATAGTGACACCCGTTA
>CAYNWQ010000117.1:0-5278 GCA_964400955.1 uncultured Gordonibacter sp.
TACAAACGCGTTCAGTATTTCAAAAGCACTTTCTGCAACTACACTTGCTGTAGGTGAGAGCGCAACTTTTGAGGTGTCTCCGCTCGCTGGTCTAGCTGCTGGCGCTTACACCGGAAAGATTGCTATCTCAGCTGACCAAAAAGAGGTCGCAACATCAGCCGACTTGAGCGTGACGGTCAACCAAAAATCAATAAATGACCTGACCGTCAGCCCTATCGCCAATCAGGTATACGATGGCAGCAATGCGCTTGTCCCTGAAGTAGTGGTAAGCGATGGAAAGACAAGCCTTGTTAAAGACATTGACTTTGAAGTAGTTTATAAAGACAATGACAAACCAGGTCAAGGTAGTGCAGTTATCACTTGCAAAGGCAACTATACTGGTTCGACTGAGATTAACTTTGCTATCACTAAGGCGCAGGCACAGTGGAATCGTCTCGCAGGTAATGATCGCTATGAGACTGCTGGAGAGATCGTCAACGCAGCTGACTACGCACAAGGCGGCACTGTGATCATCGCTCGCGGCGACAACTACGCTGACGCTTTGGCAGCAAGTGGTCTTGCTGGTCTTTATGATGCTCCTATCATCTTGACCGACTCTGCAAATCTTTCTGCATCTGCGCAAGCAATGCTTGAGAAACTTAAACCCAGCAAAGCTATCATCATAGGTGGCGAAAGTGCTGTGAGCGCTTACGTTGAGTCTCAAATTAAAGCTCTCGTTAGTGGCGAGACTGAGCGTATCGGCGGTAGCACTCGTATAGAGACTGCTCAACTCATCTATCGCTATGGTAATTTTAGTAGCGACACCGCTATCGTAGTTTCTGGTTGGAGCTTTGCTGATGCTTTGTCCATCAGTTCTTACGCTTATCGCGCGAAGGCTCCTATCTTTTTGGTTGATTCCACCATGGATACGGTCTCAGTGGACATGATAAAGAGCGCTGGATTTAACAATGTCATCGTGGTTGGCGGCACAAGTGTTGTGGACGAGCAAGTTGAAAGTGATCTTTCCTTTGCTCAGGTTACACGTCTTGCAGGCGCAGATCGTTATGCTACTTCTGTTGCTGTTGCAGCTTATGTAACTGATGCAGAAAAAGTTGGCGACAATGTTTTGAGCTTTGACAATATGGCAGTTGCGACAGGTGCTAATTTCCCTGACGCACTCGCAGGTGGTGCTTTCTGTGGCAAACTCGGTTCGGTTATGCTGCTCGTAGATGGCTCTGAAAGTGGTTATGCTGCAATTGATGAGGTTGTCAAAGCACACATTGACACCATTTACAACGGCTATTGCTTTGGTGGCACAAGCGCTGTGTCTGACGAAGTGTATGCCTATATTGATGGCTTAGAGTAATTTTATTGAGGTAAACGCATGAAAAAGCGCGGGTTTATTGCGGGTGTTTCTGTTGTATTAGCACTACTTTTGGCACTGCCTTTGCATTGGTCTTTTTCGGGAGGAAAAGAAACTGACGAGTCTTTACCTGACGCAAGTTTTGATACCAACCTAGAACGTGTGCTCCAAAAAGACTTGGCGCATTTTAATGAGGTAGACCTAAGCGATAGCACAAGCTATACGGCAGGTCAGGTGTTAGTTGCTTACGACGAAGACGAAAGCGATGAAGCTGCAGCAGATGTGATAGGGACGCTGCTTGGCACAGGTGCAACGATTGCATCAGTTGCAACTATGGCTGAAAGCAGAGTGGCGACTGTTGAGCTTGCTGATAGCATCTCGGTAGCAGATGCGCTTGATGCACTCGCAACCCGCGCTGATATGTTTTATGCGCAACCTAATTATGTTTACAGCCTGCCAGAGGATTACAACGTCAGTTACTATGATGCTCTGACAGGTGAGAAGCTCGACGGCCTCGGCGAGGCTGAGGCGCTTGCCGAAAGCGGCGAGAGCGAGAGCGCGGATGTGACGTCCTCTGCGAGCAACGCCGCGAGCGCAGGTGCGTCTGCTAGCCCAGAGGCTGCTGCAGGTGCGGCAGCCTCTGAGGATACTCTCGCTTCCACAGAGGCGTCCTCGTGCGCCGACATCGAGGCGTTTTTTATCAAGTCGGCCGATTTCGAATCCCTTACCTGTACGGTTAACACCCGTTTGCATACCGTATTTGCCTATGTACCTAACAGTGCATCCCGCAGTGCGCTTACTGCGTCTTTTACGCTCAGTGAAGGCGCGAGTGCGTATGTGGGCGGTGTTAAGCAAGTATCCGGTGAGACTGTTAACGATTTTTCGTCGCCTGTTACCTATAGCATTACTGCAAGCGATGGCACAAGGCAAGATTATACGGTTACTATTGTCAATGTGCCGGTCAATGATTATTACGCTCAGCCCGGGCTTGAGTACTGGCAATGGGGACTCGAAAAAACCGGCGTCTATGCGGCATGGAGTACTTTTAAGTGCTCTCAGGCTACGACGCCGGTAAAGGTGGCAGTACTTGATACCGGTATCACTAGCAACCATGTTGAATTGTCAGGTGAGATTGAGGTTGCTGGTAGCAAATATCCTATCATCGATACAGCAAATGCTTACGACACGACCAAGAGCACTAATACTGCTATAGACACGCAAGGCCATGGCACTCATGTCTCTGGCATTATTGCGGCTCAAGCAAATAACTCGTCAGGCATTGCCGGCGCAACGTATGGCGCGCAGGTAGTGCCTATCAAAGTATTTAGCGACGGCTCGGGTACTACCAGCACGGTCTATATCGCCCTTGGATATCAAAAAGCGATGTCTGTGGATGGCGTGCGTGTCATCAATATGAGCCTTGGCGGTGGATCAAAGTCTGAGACCGATCAACTTATGCATGCAAGCATCATACAGGCCGATAAAAAAGGCATCGTGACCGTGTGTGCTGCAGGAAACGAAAGCACTTCTGGGCCGACGTATCCGAGTGATATCGAGGAATGTATCTCGGTTATAGCGACCGACCAAAACGACAAAAAAGCTACGTTTTCAAACTTTGGCAAAGCAAAAGATATTTCAGCACCGGGTGTGAGCATTATCAGCACGTATAAGGATGTATCTGGACATGCGTCGGGCAGAGTTTTAGCTATTATGGACGGTACCTCTCAGGCATCACCTCTCGTCGCTGCCGTGTGCGCTCTCATCATTGCCAAAAACCCTAGTATCACGACTGATCAGGTAAAAGACATTTTATACAACACTGCAAGTGATTTAGGCGACCCTGGCTTTGACACTCAGTATGCCAATGGACGCCTCGATGCCGAGCTTGCTTTGCAGCAAGACCCCGACATCACACTGAGCGCTCCTGAGACTACGGTTAATCAAACGGGTACTTTGCAACTATCGGTAAAGGGAGATAGCAACTCAAACTACGAGTGGTCTATTGTAGATATAGGTGAAGGCACCGGCAGCATTACACAAGATGGCCTCTTAACCGGCTATGAGGTAGGCACCTTGCGTGTAAGAGCAACACTCAAATCTGACCCAAGCCGCTACGCAGAAAAAAATATCACGGTAAAAGGTATACAGCTCGACTCAAAACCGACGGCGAGCTCTACTTCATCGTCTTCTGTTTTGCTTGCGTGGGAAAAGCCAGTAGGTGCTAAAGGATACTATGTGTATCGCGCAGAAACTGCAATGGCAGACCCTGTGCAAATCGCAAAGATAGAAAACGAAGACATCACTTTCTATGAGGACAAAGACCTCATCTGTGGAGAGTATTATTACTACAGTATTAGGCCGTATGGCGCACTTGATGGGCGCGAGCTGCCCGGCGTGCTTTCGTCTGCGGTAAAAGCTCAGGCCAAGCCTGTGTCTCCGCAAAATCTCGTCGCAAGTGTTGCATCTAATACGTCTATTTCTCTTTCTTGGGACGCGGTTGAGAGCGCCACTGGGTATCGCGTTTATCGAACGATTGACCAGGATGGCACAGAGGACGCGGAAAACTACGTATGCGTCTGGGATAGCGAATCTCTTACAACTAGTTATACTGACACCAACCTTGCTGAAGGTACAAACTATAGGTATTACGTCGTTTCCTATGTGGTCAGCAAAAACTATAGCGCGATATTGAGCGATCCGTCAAACGAAGTGGTGGGTTGTCCGCATAGTGCAGATTGGGTATCGCGAGCGCGCGCTCCCTACAACTTTAAAGAAAACACTGCTAGCGCCACTACGACTACGCTAGAGCTTACTTGGGATGCAGAAGATGGGTCGTTTGCAGGTGTGGCTGCAAGTGGTTACCTTATCGTGGCGCCTGAAGCGGGTTATCCTGAAGAAGCGCCGCTCAAAATCGAAGGCACCAATAATACCAGCTGTACTTTGCAGGGCCTTTCGTCAAACACAGTGTATTCTTGTACTGTTTATAGCTACACCACGGTGGATGGCGTTGATTATGTAAGCGTTGATAGCGCTCTTGTAAATGCCGCGACTTGTCCTGAGACTCCTGTCAATGTAGCGTGCACCTCTCTTGCGAGCGCCACATCAAAGATAAACCTGACGTGGGATAAAACACCGGGAGCGTTTAAGTGCGGTGCGCACGTCGAACAAAAAAGCAAACCTTATAGCTCAGGTGGCGTTGTTGTATATGATGGCAGTTGGACTGAGACGAGCCTTACCTACAACGGCGTGCTTAACGATGTGAATGTTACGCTTTCAACTAAGGCGCCCACGCTTACAAACTGCGCGTCTGTTTTCCGGGTGCGTCTCTCTGCTAGTGTGACAGCGACTAACCGAGCAGGTCAAGCGGTAGAGCTCTCAGATGAAGATGCGTATGTGTATAGCGACTATTCAACGGAAGTGTATGGGATAGGCGTGCTTAGTGCACCGGTGCTTGATAGCTGCACAGTTGATGAGAGTGGTTGCGTGAGTGTTTCTTTTGCTCCACAAGCACGCTGTGAGCGCTTTGTGCTTTACCGCGCGAGCAGCCAATCTGGTAGCTATGTTGAAGTAGCACGTATGGACAATCCTTACTATACAAGTGATGCCCAAGATGCTCAGACGGTGCAGTTTAGCGATAACCCCGGTTACGGTACATTTTTCTATAAGGTAGAAGGCGAAACCTCACTTGATGATGGCAGTACCGTCAAGTCGGGTTTATCAAACGCAAAACAAGCCACTATAGTGCCTCCTAGCTCCGAAAAAAGCATCACGTCTTTTTCGCTTTCAGGAACGACAGGTGAGATAGACGAAGCGACGCACACCATAAGCGTTGTTTTGCCCTATGGCTCGAGTGTCGATACGGTACGCAGTTTGAGGGTGTCTGCTGGACTGTCGCGTGGTGCAAGTATGTCTCCGGCGTCGGGTGTGGTGCTTGAC
>CAYNWQ010000118.1:0-5268 GCA_964400955.1 uncultured Gordonibacter sp.
AGCGCATTTTAGCTGCGACAGGAGCGAGGTTTTCGCGCAGGTCAGGACGCTCTTCGGTAAGCCAGCGATCCACTTCTTCGTATTCGTCGCAGATGCAATACACCTTACTCGGGTTGTTGATAGAGGAAGCCTCGTTGTCTTGGCGATAGTGTATAAAAGGCTCGTGGTAAAACCACACGCGTCGCGCGCAAGCCCAAAGCTTAAAGTTGAAAGCGGTATCTTGATAGGCTGCACCTGGAGTCTCGAGCAGCACGAGTTTGTTTTCCTCTATAAATGAGCGCTTATAGATAGCTGACCATATAGCCGGCTGTACATAAAAGCAATGCTGGTCAGGGCGATTTGAGGGGTCTATAACACGCTCGCACTCATAGCTTTTGAAGAGCTCGAGAAATACGTCATGCTCAGGTTCTGACCAATAGAGCGAAAAATTTGCGCGCGCTATGTCGAGGTCGTTTTCGATGGCTGCATTGTAGAGTACCTCAAGCATGTTTGGCTCGGCAAAGTCATCTGACTCAAGGATGCCTACGTAGTCTCCGGTTGCCATAGCAAAGCCGCGGTTGATATTGACGCCGTAGCCGCTGTTTTCTTTGTCGAGTACTACCACGCGGTTGTCTTGTGCGGCGTATTCGTGCAGGATAGCCGATGAACTGTCGGTCGAGCCATCGTTGATGCAGATAATCTCGATATCTTTAAGCGTTTGAGCAAGCAGGCTTTCCACGCAGCGGCGCACATAGCGCTCGTTGTTGTAAACCGGCACAACCATTGATACTTTTGGCATGTAACTACTCTTTCTTTATCTTTAAGGCAATAATTTGTACAAAGTAAACTCGTATGTTAACGCATGTGTGCCCGTCGTGACTAGCTCAGGCTCGCATTTTGCACAGATTAAGTAACTAAATCCCGTGATTTTCACCAGCAAGTTGCACAAAATTGTATTAAGTGGCGCAAATACGGCAAAACCAAACCTTCCTTTTAGCTGCATTAGAAAGATGTCGCGCAAGCTCGGGAGGTATTTAGTTTTTGTATACTTCGCGCCTATGTCCTATTTCGATAGCTAAAACTACCAGTTCATCATCGTGAATATCGCAAAGCACCCGATAGTCTCCTATGCGATAACGCCATTGTCTACTACGGTTTGAGGTAAGACCTTTTCCATGTGCGCGGGGGTCTGCACAGCCGTCTATGTTTTTGAGCAGCCATGTGATGATAATCTTGCGCGTAGTCGCATCCATTTTTGAAAGCTGCTTGTCGGCGCGCTTAGAAAATCTCAGCTCCCACATTTAAAGATACTTCTTTGCGATGTCGGCAGCAGACAAAGTTTGCGGGTCAGCGTCAAACTCTGCTTTTGCTTCATACCAAGCAGTTAAATCCAACTCGTCTTCTATGCGCTCTAGCGCACAAGTGCGCATAAATTCAGAAACGCTTTCTCCAAAAGTGTTTGCGTAGTTTGTTATGAAGTCTTTTTCTTTACTATCAAGGCGTATTGTCATTGTTACGCTTGGCATAAGAGTTTCCTTTCAACGTTGTAAGACATTGTAATACATCTTTGCGAAATTTGCAAAAGAGATAAACTCTGAGTTATGCAGTAGCTATCTTATAATTCCGCGGGAACATACAATGAAGCTCTTAGACAGAATAGAGCCTAAGCCTAGAACGTGAGTGATAACTATTTTTGCGCTTGGTGTGGTGAAGTTGAGCTATACTAGATGAGTTTGCGCGACTAAAGATAAACTACCAAGCTCGATGAATGTAAGGGGGCGTTGTGCCAAAAAAACGCATCATATATTTTGACTTGCTCAATATCGCTGCCTGTTTGGCGATGATATTTTTGCATTGTAACTCCATGGTGCACACCTACGTGCCGGGGAAAAATTGGATTCTTGCGCTTGTTATCGAGGTTGCTTTTTTCTGGGCGGTGCCCGTTTTTTTGATGCTCTCGGGTGCAAACCTTATGCGTTATCGAGACCGCTACGACACAAAAACTTTCCTCAAGAAGCGTTTTGTGCGCACGTTTGTGCCTTTCGTTTTTTGGAGTGTGGCGCTCTACATCTGGTACTACGGTCACGGTGCTTCTGATGCGTTTGGCGTAGCGCAGTTTTACGAGCTCTTTATGACAAACGGTATAGAGTCAGTCTATTGGTTTTTCTTTCCTTTGTTTGCGCTCTATCTCGCTATGCCTGCACTCTCGCTTTTGGCTGACCACAAACGCGTGCTGTGCTACCTCGCCGTGACGGCGTTTGTATTGCAATCGTGCGCTTCGCCCATATGTTTGATGCTGGGGCTATCGTGGAATGGCTATATATCGCAGCCTATGGTAACAACTTTTATCTTTTATGCGATAGTTGGGTATTTGGTCTCGACGACTGACATCTCGAAACGCGGGCGCATGGTGATATATGTATGCGGTATAGCGGCGCTTGTATTTCGTTATACCTACATTTATATCACGTCATCGACGGCGGGTGCTATCAACCGCATCCTTTTTGACTGCACGTATTTTACAGCGGTAATGCCAGCGCTCGCGCTTTTCGTGTGGTTTAAGTATCACAACTTTGATGCAATCGAAAAGTCTCCTCGCGCGACGAGTGTGCTCGCGCGGCTGTCGGGGTGTACGCTTGGGGTCTATCTGATGCACTATGTGATACTGCGCAGCGTAGTGTTTGAAACTTTGGCTATACCTGCGACGTCTATCGCGCTGCGCATCATAGGGCCTTTTGTGCTCTATGCGATTTGTGTTTGTATAACGCTCATTATTAAAAAAATACCGGTGCTGAAATATATTGTGCCCTAAGTAGAGTTGTGGGTAGAGTTGTAGGTAGAGTTGTAGGTAGAGTTGTAGGTGCGCGCTTTAGGCAGACGTTAGAGATGTCTGCCTTGGACAGGTGCTGGAGTTGGGCGCAAAAGGTGGCACTTTAAGTAAGTTTATATCAATTGGGACAGGGAGAAATTATGCCGAAAAAGAGAGTTGTTTACTTTGATCTGCTCAATATCGCCGCGTGTTTGGCGATGGTCTATTTGCACTGTAATACTATGGTGCACACCTACGTGCCGGGAAAAAACTGGATGCTCGCGCTCGGAATCGAAGTTATATGTTATTGGGCGGTACCTATCTTTGTTATGCTTTCAGGCGCAAACCTTATGCGTTATCGCGATCGTTATGATACAAAAACTTTCATCAAGAAACGTTTTATGCGCACTTTTATACCGTTTGTCATTTGGAGCATTTTGCTCTACCTTTGGTTTTATGGCAGAGACTCATCACCGAGCTTTGGAGTAGGCGAGTTTTGGAGTCTTTTTATGTCAAACGGTATAGAGACTACCTATTGGTTCTTCTTTTCTATATTTGTGCTTTATCTCGCCATGCCGGTGCTTTCTTTGCTGGCTGATAAAAAGCGGGCGCTTTGGTATCTGGTTCTTACGGCGTTTGTGTTGCAGGCGGTCGTGGCGCCGGTGTGCCAGATGTTTGGTATCCCGTGGAATACTAGCATCAATCAAGCGATGGTAAACGCATTTATCTTTTATGCGATACTGGGGTATCTGATAGCGACAACAGATATTCCGAAAAAATGGCGCCTGTGCATTTACGTCCTTGGTGTTCTTGCTTTAATTGTGCGCTTTGTTTATACGCTTGTCACTTCTCAGGCACTAGGAGACGTCAATAGAACGCTCTTTTCATACGCTTATTTCACGGCTGTTTTGCCGGCTCTCGCTGTGTTTGTGTGGTTTAAATATCACAACTTTGATGCAATCGAAAAGTCTCCTCGTGTAACGAGTGTGCTTGCGCGTATATCGGGCTGCACTTTAGGAGTTTACCTTATGCATTTTGCGATTTTGCGTTACGTGGTATTTGGGGTTATGGGCATACCTACGACTTCGCTTATTTTGCGCATCGTCGGTCCTCTTATATTGTATGTAGTCTGCGTTTGTATTACGCTTGTCATCAAGAAAATACCGGTACTGAAATATATCGTGCCGTAGTGTATGCTTGAATTTTGAACTAAAAAAAGAGGAGCAAGGAGACGATGGAGCCGTCAGTTTCAGTTATTGTACCTGCATATAATGTGGAAAGCTATATCGAGCAATGCCTCGATAGTATCTTGAGTCAGACTCTGACTGATATTGAACTCATTGTCGTTGATGACGGATCTACAGATGCCACTGCAGATATTTTGCAACGCTACGCCTCGCGTGACGAGCGAGTGTCGGTAGTGCAACAGCAAAATAAGTTTGCAGGTGCCGCGCGCAATGCGGGCATGGAGCGCGCACGCGGGAAATATCTCTCTTTTATCGATGCTGACGATTTTGTTGAGCCTCAGTTTTTGGAAAAGATGGTAGCGCGCGCAGGGGAGACCAATGCGGATGTGGTAGTGTGTAAGTCTTTTTATTACGACGATGCTACACACGATGTTTCTCCTATACCTCATTCTTTGCTTATTGACGATTTGGAAAGCATTGTGTCGGGTAAGGATTTGTGTGACTCGATCTTTCAGGTGTGCGTCGGTTGGCCGTGGGACAAACTCTATCGGGCGGACTTTGTGCGCGAGCATGCGCTAGAGTTTCAAGAGATTAGATCGACTAATGATGCTTACTTTGTGTTTATGGCCTTGATTTTCGCGCAAAAAATCGCCTTTGCCGATGAGTTTTTGGTGTTTCATCGGGTAGGAAATAATGCTTCTGTTTCAAACACGCGGCAGCTTTCGTGGCAGTGTGCTTATGCAGCTGTCAACAAAATAGAAGAACGCCTGCGCGAAGTAGGCTTGTTTGACACCTTTGAGCGGTCTTTTGATAACTGGCTTGCGGATTTTTTGGTTTGGAATTATACGAGCTTGCCCGAATCGGTGCGTCGTGAGGCTTATAAAGAGATGCTCGTCCGCATGGAGAGTCTTGCAAAAAAAGAGGAAGGCTACATCACGGTGCCCTTTAATGCAGACGCCGTATCGGTCTTTGAGATGGATAGAGAGCACCTGGTAGATGCAGCTTTAGTGGCCAAAAAAGAGCTCCAGTCAAAAACGTGGGAAAACAAAAGCTTGCTTGATTGTAATGAACAGCTGAAAGCGGCGCTTGCCTACAGGGAAGATGTATGCGCTCAACGTGAAAAGGATTGCGAGGAATTGAATCGTCGCTGCGATGAACTGCATGGATTTTGCAAGCAACTGACCGATGAGAGAGACGATTGGTATCACCAGCTAGAGCTGGTTAAAGAGTCTAAGAGTTACAAAATCGGTCGTGCAATAACGGGAGCACCACGTCGTGTGCGCGATACGCTGC
>CAYNWQ010000119.1:0-5158 GCA_964400955.1 uncultured Gordonibacter sp.
AAACCGATGAGCAATTTGAAGAGCTGTGTGACTTTGTAGAGGATGGATTTTTCGACTATGTAGG
Organism: uncultured Gordonibacter sp.; assembly: GCA_964400955.1. Lineage (GTDB taxonomy): Bacteria > Actinomycetota > Coriobacteriia > Coriobacteriales > Eggerthellaceae > CAJFUR01. The sequence continues at coordinate 65 of CAYNWQ010000119.1, forward strand.
TGTCTTTGCGTACTCTCGCGAAGAAGGTACGCGTGCCTATGATTTAGAAAACCAGCTTGATGATGAGGTGAAAGCAGCGCGTGCTCAGCGGTTGCGAGACGTCGCTGATGCTGCTTGTACGCCAAATATATCTGCGCGTATTGGGCAAGTTATGCAAGTTTTGATAGAGGGTTACGAAGAAGACGGACAGGTTTTTGGTCGTGCGATGTGCCAGGCGCCTGAAGTTGACGGTGTAACTTATGTCAATGAGGGGCATATTGGAGAAGTTGTAAGAGTGTCTATAAGCGACACGCTGCTTTATGAGATGGAAGGAGAGTTGTTATGAGTGATAGCGAGTCTTCTCCCTCAAACGCTGATAAACTGATGACTCCAGCAAATATTGTTACGCTTTTGCGCATATGCTGCGTGCCGGTGTTTGTAGTTGCCATTATTAGCCCTTGGCCTTCATGGTTTCCTGAATGGAGTGAGGCGGTCTGGTTTAAGCCTTGGATAGCTGCTGGTATTTTTATCTTGCTTGCAGCAACAGATGGTCTCGATGGCTACCTTGCACGCAGTCGCAACGAAGTAACGACATTCGGCAAGTTTATGGATCCGCTTGCTGACAAGATTTTGGTTGCAGCAGCGCTTCTTGCCTTAGTTGAGCTCTCGATTTTACCCTCTTGGCCTGCACTTATTATCTTAACCCGTGAATTTATCGTATCGGGTATACGTATGGTTGCGGCAAGTAAAGGTAGAGTTATCGCGGCAAGCTGGTATGGTAAAGCAAAGACTGTGTCGCAAATTATCGCGATTGTGCTGTTTATAATCAAAGATAGCGTCATTTCCATTGATAAAGCGGGTGTCCTGCAAGATCCACTTTATCTTTTCTCATGGGCTGTTATGATAGTTGCCCTCATACTTACCTTAGTCTCGATGCTTGATTATTTTGTCAAAGCACGCGAGCTTTTGGGGTTTGTTTCTGCTGATAAGCGTAACAATAAAATTGTCCAAACACACTTAGCTGATGATGATGAGGGCAACAATGCGCTTTATTTCGAGCGTTTTGTCTATGATAAGACCATCTATGATAAAGACTTTAGTCAAGACGAGATTTTTTCTTTGGCGCAAACCGTTATAGATACTGCGCGTTTAAAAAAGGTCAAGATTGCGTGCGCAGAGAGCCTCACCGGCGGACTCATATCGGGTGCATTAACGGCAATTCCCGGCAGCTCTAAGGTCGTGCAAGGTGGTATTGTGAGCTATGTGTGTGACGTGAAACACGCTTCTCTCGGTGTCTCGGCGGATATTTTGGCCAGTGAAGGAGCGGTTTGCGAGGATGTCGCACGTCAAATGTCACTAGGTGTAGCTCGGCGCCTCAACGCCGATATTGCTGTAGCGGTGACTGGGATTGCAGGGCCGGGTGGAGCAGAGCCGGATAAGCCAGTTGGGACTGTTTGGTTTTCTGTGTATTCGCGCAATAACTCAGAGGCTCATTGCTGTCTTTTTACGGGCGACCGTGAGACAGTTAGGTTAAAAACCGTGAGATGTGCGCTCACTTTGCTCGCTGCGGAAATTGAGAGGGCATAAGGCTAACTTAGCTCAAAAGTGAAAAGTTATATAGCGCATGAAACAAAGGATACGGGAGATATAACATGCCCATTTCCATGGCAAAGCTTGCTCAATACGTAGTTTTCCACCATGGTATTGAGGCTGTTTTGCTTCGATATCCACAATAAATTTTTAAGTTTTTCGAACTTAGTTTCTTTATGATTTCGTATTCGCCTCTTTCGATAACATACCGATGAGCTGGGCAAACATTGTACAATGACAATAGTGATTGAAATTCGATTGATTTTTGCAAGAAGTCTAATGGATTTAAATTAGATTTTATAGACAAAAGGTGTCAAAGGCCAATAGTTTTTTGGGCAAATCATAAGAGAAATTTACGAAAATCGAATTGATTTTGAATGAATTGCTAAATGAATACCAGTGGAAGAAGTTGCAATCCATATCAGCAATGTAGTTGAATTCTGCCATGTATTTGTTTGATTTTAGTCCTATAGTGGTAATAGAGTTTTTCAAGGATTTATCTTGACACTCAAACAGGTGTTCGTATAATAGGCACAGAATTTAAGCCACATTGTTTGTGGTAAGACAAAGGAGGACGCATGAACGACGATAAAGCAAAGATGCTCAAGCTTACGACTGACCAAATTGAATCAAAATTTGGCAGAGGCTCCATTATGAAACTAGGCGAGGGTGGTGCTGATTTAAATGTGGGTGTTATCCCAACAGGAGCGCTGCCACTTGATTATGCACTTGGTATAGGCGGAGTTCCTCGTGGTAGGATTATCGAGGTCTACGGTCCTGAGTCGAGTGGCAAAACGACGCTGGCTCTGCAGATACTTGCTGAAGCCCAAGCTGCCGGGGGGATTGTGGCATTTATTGATGCTGAGCATGCCCTCGACCCAGTTTATGCAGCACGACTTGGAGTAGATATTGATGAGGTACTCATCTCTCAACCAGACACGGGAGAGCAAGCACTTGAGATATGCGACATGCTTGTGCGTAGCGGAGCAATAGATTGTGTTGTCGTCGACTCAGTTGCTGCTTTAGTGCCTCGTGCTGAGATTGAAGGCGAGATGGGAGACTCTACGGTAGGCTTGCAAGCACGTTTGATGTCGCAGGCTCTCAGAAAACTCGCAGGTTCATTGTCGAAATCAAATACGACTTGTATCTTTATCAATCAGCTTCGTGAAAAAATAGGCGTCATGTTTGGTAATCCTGAGACCACTACCGGTGGTCGTGCGTTGAAGTTTTTTGCGAGCGTACGTATCGACATTCGTCGCATCGACAGTATTAAAAAAGACGGCGAGATTGTTGGAAATCGTGTGAGGGCCAAAGTTGTAAAAAACAAGGTAGCTCCTCCATTTCGCCAAGCTGAGTTTGACCTCATGTATGGTGAGGGCATTTCGCGCGAGGGTTGCATTATCGATATGGCAGTCGAGTGTGGTGTTGCCAAAAAGAGTGGTGCTTGGTATACCTATGGCGAAGAACGACTCGGGCAGGGACGCGAGGCTGCAAAGAAGACGCTCCATGATAACCCTGATTTGCGTGACGAGTTAGAGGCAAAAGTAAGAGAAGCTTATAACATCGCAACACCAACTCGTACGGAAGAAGAGGCTAACGCTTTTAACCCTGCACCCAAACCAACAAAGAAGAAATAGCATAATGTCTTGTGATGAAGCCTATGCAAAGATACTTAGACTCGCAAGTGTCAAAGAGCGCTCAAGTGTCTACCTTCGTAAGCGCCTCAGTCAAGAGGGTTTTTGCGAGCAAGATGTTGAGCGGGCGATTGAGCGTGCGATGAGTGTGGGTATCGTTGACGATGCTCGTTATGCTGAGGTGTATTTGCATACAGGGCTCAATGCCGGGCGAGGTAGGGCAGGCATTATATCTGAGCTTGAAAGCCTAAATATCGATTTAAGCTTTTTAGAGGACGAGATAAACAACGACGAAGATACTGAGATTTCCCGCGCACTGCAATTTCTCGAGCACCATCCGAGTCATGCGAAAAATAAACGAGATGGCGCATACAGAAAACTCATGCAAAAAGGTTACGGTTCATCTGTTTCTGCGAAAGCTGCTCGCCTCTGGTCTGAAGCATGTGATGAGTCTTAAAACTCCTGTGTAAAATACTCTATCAGGTAGGTGATAATAGCCCCGTTTTTTCGCGGGGTTATTTTTTTATTTGAGGTTATTTTTGTAACAAGGGTTTATCAAATGGGCAATAAGAAGTATCATACGTATAGCTTGAGTGAAATGCGCCTGACTAGGTGCTTTATATACAAAATCAAATATCGCAGTTCTTGATAGCGTATTTAGCTCTTGCCCGGTTATACCCGGCGTTTTTATGTCGTAAAACCATACTTATATCCTTATAGTGAAAGGGGGAGCGTATGCTCGAAATCGTGGTAATTATTGTTGTAGCTATCGTAGGCATCGCTCTCGGATTTGTCATTGCTCGTTATCTAGTAAACGCGTCAACTAAACGTGCGGCAGATGATGCAGAAAATGTGATTGCTGAAGCAAAAAGACAAGCCGAGACCATAAAGCGTGAAGCTCAAATCGAAGCAAAAGATCAGGTTCTTAAATCTAAACAAGAAGCAGAAGCCGAAAGTAAAGAGCGCATGCGAGAGGTGCGCACCGCAGAAAACCGCCTAACACAACGCGAAGACTCTCTCGATAGACGTGAAGAGTCACTTGATAGACGATCCGAGTCTCTTGATAGTCGTGAGCATCAAATTTCTTCTCTACAAGGTCAGCTTGACCGCCGCGAAAATGAGATAGAACAAGCTGAACAAGAAGTAAATAGGCAACTTGAACGCGTAGCAGGCATGACGCCAGAAGAGGCAAAAGCAGAGCTTTTAAGCAATTTAAAAGATGAAGTTGTCCATGAGTCAGCAGCTATTATCCGCGACGCAGAGACACAAGCAAAGGCTGAGGCTGACAAAAAATCACGTATGATTTTAAGTCTTGCGATTCAAAGAGTTGCAGCTGACCATGCCGTTGAAAATACCGTCTCATCTGTTCATATCCCCACTGATGAGCTTAAAGGTCGCATTATAGGGCGCGAGGGTCGCAACATTCGCTCCTTTGAGCAGTTAACCGGTACCAATTTGATTATTGACGATACGCCAGAGTGTGTAACTATCTCTTGCTTTGATCCGGTACGTCGCGAAATTGGTCGTGTAACCATGGAAAATCTCATTTCTGATGGACGTATTCATCCGGCTCGCATTGAAGAAATGTTTGAAAAAGCAGAGAAGTATGTCAATCAACGCATACAAGAAGCAGGCGAGCAAGCTACCTTTGACACTGGCATTCATGATTTACATCCTGAGCTAGTGCGTACGCTCGGCCGTTTGCGTTATCGTACTTCTTATGGTCAAAACGTTTTAAACCATTCGCTTGAAGTAGCCTATCTTTCAGGTGTTATGGCTTCTGAGCTCGGGCTTGACCCTGTGCCTGCAAAGCGTGCCGGCCTGCTTCACGACCTTGGTAAGGCGGTTGATCATGAGGTTGAGGGCAGCCACGCCGTAATCGGCGCAGACC
>CAYNWQ010000120.1:0-5155 GCA_964400955.1 uncultured Gordonibacter sp.
CAGCAGTTTATGTCAACGCTTCGACTGCATTTACGGATGGTGGCATGTTTGGACTTGGTGCAGAGATTGGCATATCAACCCAAAAGTTGCACGTGAGAGGGCCTTTTGCGCTTAGCGCGCTCACCTCGTATAAATATATACTCACCGGTACGGGTCAGGTGAGGTCATAGTATGGCTGACATGATTATCTCTCAGCGCTTTGATGATCTAGGAAAAGACGGCGCGCGTGTGCGTCTTGGCATAATGGGTGGCACCTTTGACCCCATACATATCGGACACCTTGCCTGTGCCGAGCAGGCGCGTGAGGCTTTTTCGCTTGACGCTGTTATCTTTATACCGGCGGGATGTCCGGTGTATAAAAAAGACCAGCGGATAACTTGCGCACATGCACGTCTTGAGATGTGCGCGCAAGCGGTTCGTAGTAACCCGGCATTTGATGTGAGTGCGATAGAGGTGAACCGTGCGGGGGACACCTATACAGTTGATACTTTGCGCGAATTGCGTAGCCATTATCCTGACAACGTGGAGCTCTTTTTTATCACCGGCGCTGATGCGGCGCTTAATATCGTGCGCTGGCACGAAAGTGCTCAATGTGCATCCCTTTGTCGCTTTATCGCGGTCACGCGTCCTGGGTTTAAGCTAACTGAAGAGCATAAGCGGGCGTTTTCTGCTGAGAGCGGTTTTTTGGTTGACTTTCTCGAGGTTACGGCGCTTGCGATCTCTTCGAGCGATTTGCGCGCGCGTGTGCGCGAGGGAAAGTCAATACGCTATCTTACAATGGCTTGTGTAAATGACTACATTAAAGAGCACGGACTTTATCTTGAGAGCGCTTACGTGGGGGGTGGTCTTGAAAAGGACGCCTCAAGTGCCGATGACCTAGGAAAGCGTGGCTTCGGCGAGGATGTCTTGCAAGAGGACGTCCTGCAAAAGCACATCACGCAAGAAAACGTTTTGCCTGACAGCTTCGCCTGCGAAGACGATTGCGGTGTGACAGGAGTTTCCTATCTTGAGTTTTATGATGCACGACACAAAGACCTTGAAGGTCGCGTAAGTGCACGTCGACTTTCGCATATAGAAGGTGTTGCGCTCACCTCAGAAAAACTCGCACGTATATATGGCGAAAATACGCTATGCGCGCGACTTGCGGGTCTTTTGCATGACTGGGATAAAAACTATGACGATGAGGGTATTCGTCATCGCGTAGATGAGCTCGGGCTTCAAGTTGACCCGTATGTTTATACGCACGAGGCGCGCCTTTTGCATGGCCCTACGGCCGCCGCCGCTCTTTCGCGTGATTTTCCACAAATATCTGCAAGTGTAATAAGCGCGATAAGTCGTCATACTACTGCGTCGTGTGATATGACACCGCTTGACATGATAGTCTATGTTGCTGACGTGATTGAGCCTACGCGTACCTTTGATGAAGTGGAAGCCCTGCGTAGTGTGGTTGGTAAAGTCTCACTCGAGGAACTTTTTTTCCGCGCCTACACTTATACGATGACCTCTGTCATCGCGCGAGAGAAAAACCTTTACCCAAACACGGTTGATGTGTGGAACCACTATGCTGACCGCGCCCGAGCGCGTGCGCACAAGATACAATAGAGTACAAACCGTTTTAGAGCAAAAAGTGTTAGAGCACAAACGCGCATTATCCGCCTTGCAAACTTGCGACGGGTACGGATACCTAAAAGAGCAAGGTGCTCATGAGCACCACAATTAAGGAGTAGTCTTTATGACTGAGATTTATTTTGATACGACAAAAACCGACAAGGATATACTAGAGCCGCTTTCTCCGCGTGAGTGTGCCATCATAGCAGCGCGTGCAGCTGATGAGAAAAAAGCAAGCGACATAATGGTTCAAGAAGTGGGTGCGCTTGTTTCGGTGACAGAGTATTTCGTCATTGCAACTGCGGCTAACAATCGTCAGGTTGATGCAATCGTCGACGCGATAGAAGAAGCTTGTCGTGTACAAGGACACGTCAAGCCTTATCACCGTGAGGGTACTGATGATGGCTTGTGGGCGCTGCTTGATTACGGTAGCTTTGTGGTGCATGTGTTTCAGCCCTCTACGCGCGATTATTATCGCCTCGAGGATTTATGGAACGATGCTCCCATTATTGACTTGTCAAAAGAAGAGGGATTTAGCGAGATGTGCTACTCTGAGCGCATCGCTGAACTACTCGCAAAAGCGTCTTGCGTAAGCTAACGCTTAGTGATTAGTGCTTAGGGTTTTGGCATCGCCTAACGAGCGATTTGGTGACTATTATTTCTTTCGCGTTTGTTAGCACACACCTTTCGCGATGTCTTTTGCACAGGGGAGGCCGAAAGCACTTTTCGCATTTTTGACAGCTGAAATGATGGCATTTTGCATAGCTTCAGTGGCGATGACGGCAACCAAATCAAACGGCGCCTCAACTTCTCTTGAGGCAAAAGTAAATACCGTATCGCCATCATTTGAGGAATGCACTGGCTTAATAGCGCGTGCATAAGCGTCGTGTACGGTTGAAGAGATTTTTGTGGCTTGTGCTTTTGTGAGGCGTGCATTGGTAAGTACTGCACCGATAGTTGTATTGGTGCACGGGTTAGATGAGTATTCACCTCGCACGCACGGATCGTTTTTCTCATCTTGTTTGCTTGCAAAAAATGAAAGGGGAGGCGCAATTAATCCGTCATCGGTGCGCATGCCTGCAATCCAGGTGCCGTCTTTATCACATATGCTCCCTAAAGCATTTACTGCGACAAAGGCTGCAACGACAAGCTCGCCCTTGCGCAGGCAGTACCAGCCAAATCCAGACTTCATAGCGTGCGCTCCACCGTCAAATTTGCCCACGGTCGCTCCACACCCAGCACCGACATTTCCTTGTGCAAACGTATCTCTGCTTGCGTCTTTACCTTGAGCAAAAGCAGCATTTGTAGCTGCGTGTCCCATTTCTTTACCAGGCCAGACGGCTTTTCCTACCAAAAGGTCAAACAAACAGGCGCCGACCACGATAGGTACATATGCTCCTCCGAGTTCAAAACCAATTTTGCGCTCAGCGAGAGCTTCCATGACGCCACATGATGCCTCTAGTCCAAAGGCGCTTCCTCCCGAAAGTACGATGGCATGTACGTCTTGTATCATGTTTTCGGGTTTGAGCAAATCGGTTTCTCGAGTTGCAGGTCCACCTCCGCGCACATCAATGCCGCATGCTCCACCTTTTGGCGCGATAAAAACGCTGCATCCGGTGCCGGCTGTTTCGTCTTGTGCGTGGCCGAAATAAAAACTTTTGAGGTCATCAAGTGAGGCTTTTTCAAACATAACTTTTCTTTCTGCTGTGCTATTTTTATCGTCTTGTAGAATCTTTCTACACGTACTTTTCCCGTCAAGCTTTCTTCGGCGGGCTTCAGCTTGTTGGGCTTTTGCGCTTTTCTTGGTCGCCTATTGTAGTTCATTTGATTGTAAAAACAAAGATGCGAACACATGTAGGTTCTTGCATATTGTATAAAACAAAAGATAGTATACGTACTACGTCATTTGGGTGCTCCACTCCTTTTGGAAGGGAACAGCCATGTCAACATTCATCGAATCAGCTGCATGCAAAGGGCGCCGTCCTGAGAGGGTGGCGGTGTCTCATCTCGTTGCGCGTCCCGAACTTATATCTCGACTCTTGCGCGAGAGGCACGTTGCGCGCTTTTTGGTTGCGCCTGATGGATTTGGGAAAACGCAAATCGCTTTTCAGTATGCCGATACGGTATTTTCGTTTCTGCATGTGTTTTGGATAAACGGCAAAAGCCCTTGTTTTTTGCGAGATCTCGACAATGGCCGTATCATATACGAGATGCATAAAATAGAAAATGGCACCTTCCTTGTTGTCTTTGAAGATATTCCTCGGCTTGATGATGAGCGTGCAGAAAATTTCTCATGTCTGATTGATGAGTTGCTTGAAAAAGGAAACGAAGTTATTGTGACGTGCGTGCCTTCGCGCGATGCATTTGGGCAGCGCCATCGTGACCGTCTTAAACTCGATTCGAGTGATTTTTTGCTCAATGAAGTTGAGCGAAAACTATCGACGCCCATTTCAAGTTCGGCTATACAAAGCAAAAACCCGGTTTTGGCATCACAGGTGGCGTGTTTGCATTGGGGTGGAGATAGTGGAGTAAAACTTCTCAACGCTTTGGTACTTGAAGAGCTGCCGAGCGAGGTTTTTCTCGTTATATTTATCATGCTCGTTTTAAGAGAAGGCGACATGAATGATGTGGCAGCTTTTGTATCTATGCAGATTGATACTACTTTTATCTCACGTCTCGTGCAGGGCTACCCTTATCTTGGTATCACTGAGCGTGACGGCACGTTCTATACTATAGATGTGTCTACTTATGCTCTTGCCGGCGCTTTTGACGGCAATCTTGATACGATTATTACGCGTTCACATTTTACTACGCGTGAAGTATTTATCAGGCGTCTTGCCGATGTGCTTTTAGCGCGTTTTGAAGGCAAACGTGCCTGTGAGGTCATGAATTGTTTTGCTCCAAAACCGGTTTGTGCATCTTGGTTGTGTGCACGTTCCCGCAAGTTAATGGAAGAAGCCTGCGTGAAACCAGCGTATGATTTATGTATTTTTGCCGGTCGCGTTCGTACGCTCGAAAAATGGACGCTTGCAGTCTCTCAGTCTTGGCGCTTTGTCGCCCTTGAAGACTATAGGGGGGCTATTTATGCAGCAAGACACACCGCATTTGCCACCGAAGCTCCACTCTCTTTACGCGCCTGTGCCCTCATTGTACTTGTACGCTATGGCGGTGATGAGGTGATAAAGCGCGCGGAGGAATCTCTGCGTTCGCTTTTGGAAAATCCCGATGTTAAAGCCGCAAGTTCACAGCATCTCACAGATGAAAAAGAAAAAGGAGAACCCATTTCTTATTGGCCGCCTTTAGCGCGTATACTTTTGGCTCTGCGTTCCTCAATACACGAGGGCATAAAAGCATGGCAAGACTTACGTACAACCGATACTGACCCTATCTTTCTTATGCCTGCAACTATTTGTTTGATGGGGGTATTGTTGAAAGACTACAATCTTTCCGCCGAATGCAATGCTTGCCCAGTAATAGCTCGTCAATTGCGTGAGATACTTGATTTTATGCATCAACAAATCAAAGAGCTGCAAGATGAAAACATGTT
>CAYNWQ010000121.1:0-5105 GCA_964400955.1 uncultured Gordonibacter sp.
AAGCGGCAGTCGCAACCGATTTATAGCCATTTTTCGGTGCGCAATGCACAAGCATCGCAGAAGAATCGAGCGCAAAATCGTAGCTGCGTCCCATGCGCACGCCTCTATCTGATTGCGCCATAGTAAACGTGGTACAACCAAATTTTGGCGCATTGATATGTACGGGCATGTACGGCAGCGCTTCTTTTACAAACGAGTCAATCATAGACTGGTCATCGTCTAAGCCACGAGCAATGACTGCATCGAGGTCGTAGTTGTAAAAAATACTCATGCTATAAAGGTTATAGTCATCTGGGTAATCGGTTAATTTTTCGATAGTCGCGATACTTTTTCTGCGAGAAGCGCTCAGTTTTGCGACGTAGGCAACCCCGGCAGCACCTGCTGCAAAAGCCGCACCAGCAATAGCGATTGGAACAATTTTTTTCATCTCTTCACCTTTCGTACGACGATCTCGTAAAACCAAGCCCTGCGACATGAACCCTTAGCTTTATCCCCTATTGCACTGCAAAAGGCTAACCCGCAGAGCAAAACTCATAGAGCAAAACTCATAGAGCAAACTCTCGCGTATAAGTTTACGGGATTATTCTCTGTTGCGCAACTCTAACCCAACAGGCGCATATGTGATACTTTGCGCAGTACTTTTGTGTAGGAGCGTTGATAGTAAGTCCGTTTCGATACGAAAAATAACGGTGTAGCGACAACACGCGATTTCAGGCGCGTTATACACTATGCCGCTCAAGGTAGGAGGGTGAACTTTATGTTTTGTGAAAATTGCGGCAACCAGCTAGGAGACAACGACTCTTTTTGCTGCGTATGCGGAAACGCCGTCGCGCCCGCGGCATCGCTCACGGTGACACCCGTGTCGTCACCTGCGCCATCGCCTGCGCCCGACCCGTTTACGCCGCCCGCGGGGTCACCTGCCACAGATTCTTTCGCGCCACCTGCGAGACCACCCGCCGCAGACCCGTTCGCGCCTCCCGCACCACCTGTGCCCGACCCAAACGGCTTTGTTCCACAAATCCCCCCACAAGGCACTCCTCCAAAAAAGAAAATCGCACCGAGCACGATAGTCGCTATCGTATTGTCAGCGATTGCCATCATTGCGATTATTTTGCTCGTCGTCTTTTTGGTCATCAAACCATTTTCTGGCGATGACGCAGACACCTCGAGCCCTTCTACTACCGAACCAAGCACAAACAACACGTCGGATACAACCCAGCAAACACGAGCAAAAGAGCTCATTGACCTTTTCATTTCGCAAGTTGACAACGCCGATTATCCAAAGGTAACACTCTACGCTCGCATTGCAGACGACGCAGGCACTCCTATAGACAATCCTGACCCCTCTTATTTTGTACTCACTGAGATAGACTCATCCGGCGACGAATACATCGGCACCATCGATGAAATTGCATCCCTTGCAGTGGGGGACGCCATGAATATAAATCTCGTGATTGACCAAAGCGGCTCTATGAGTCAAAACAAAAAAATGACAAACGCCAAAATAGCTGCCGAATCTTTTGTCGACGAAATAGTAAAAACTGATGGCAATGTTGCAGAAATCACCTCCTTTGATGACAATATTTACAACATGCAGCCCTTCACCTCAAGCGAGTCTTTGCTCGACAGCTCCATCGAATCGTTGACGACAAGCGGCGAAACCGCACTCTACGATGCACTCTGCTGGGCTTTGCGACGCACCAATTTGCGTACCGGATCTCGTGTGGTTATCGCCTTTACTGACGGGCAAGAAAACGCGAGTACTCACTCTTTGCAAGACGTCGTTAATCTCTCCGAGCAAACCGGCATCCCGGTCTACATTGTAGGCATTGGTGACGATGTTGACCGTTCATCGCTCAAGTCACTTGCATCAAAATGCAATGGACAGTATTTTGACGCAGCAACAAGCAATCTTGCACAAGCACTGCAAGAGATATATCAGTCCATCTATGACGACCAGCGCTCTCTTTTCAAGATAGTGTATGAGTCGAGTTGCTCCACGAGCACAAGTAATGGGCGCACTATCACGATTGGATGTACGTCGGATGGCCCCTATGAAGGCTCTGCCACAAAAACCTATGTGCCTGTTGATAACGTGTCTATTTACGATGACGACACAAACTCACCCGACTATGTACTCGCCGACAGCTCTTCACGCTATTACTCAAAGTCCGAGCTAGAAGACCTGTCGCTCTGGGAGCTCTACCTCGCGCGTAACGAGATTTTTGCACGCTATGGACGCGGTTTTAAAAACCGCGACCTCACTGAGTATTTTGCTACTCGCTCGTGGTATCAGCAACGCTACACACCCGAAGAATTTGAGGCAATGCCTTCACCTTTAAACGATTACGAGATGAAAAACACCGAGCTGATGCTAGAAATCGAAAAAAGCAAAGACTCACCTTATCTCTACACTGCTAACAATTAGCCCTTGTTAAAATGATTTTTGCCGACGCAGCACATCACAGAAAAGAAAGGTGAGCAGTTGCTAACGAAACACTTTGTTCAGAGTAGCCCGCGCGTACTTTGTGCCCGCATCGTCGTAGTGTTTGCTCTCATATCCTGCCTTACGTTCGTGTCCTGCCTTACGCTCGTGTCATGTGCTACCGAAAGCAGCGATGCTGCAGACAAGTCCGCAGATAACACAAACGCACAAAATGATACAATGCTTGAAATAAGCGACAAGCTTTATACACCAGACGACTCAGCACAGCAGCAAGAGGCTACTCGAGAAGACAGCTCTTCTGCCGACCAGGCCAACACCTCATCAGCCGAAGAGTTGCGCCTCACACTCAACCTCACCGAAGACTATCGCAGCAGTTTTGACCATGGCGACAAAAGCGCCGCTTATCAAAAATACATCATGCTGCATGACACCGAGGGCGACTCATCCCCGCAAAGTATCGTAGACTGGTGGGACAGCAATGGCAATCTCGTGGCAGCACATTTCATCGTAGGAAAAGACGGATCTATCATGCAATGCGTGCCACTTGACCGCATTGCTCACCACGCAGGATATGGCGACGCCGGTCACAATGCGAGCTTTGGCGTAGAAGACGAATCGCGCGACGACAAACTTGGCACCACTTCCATCGGCAGTTGGGCACCAGACTACGGTATGAACTCGTATTCTGTAGGAATAGAGATGGTGCACGTAGGCGGGGGCAGTGACGATTATCCCGAGGCACAACTAGAAGCACTCGATGCTCTCATCGCCTACATTGATGCCTACTATGGTTTCGAAAGCGAGATTGTAGACCACAAAGCATGGCGCACGGGTAACTCTGATACTTCGTCAGAGTTTGCGACCTACCTCGCAAACTACCAAAGCACCCGCACCCATGACGGCGCATAAGTAGCGCATAAGTTAAAGCATCGCAGCCGCGCTACATGGAGATCTTGCAACAAACAGGCCTTTATCCCCTGTTCAAAAAAGCTAAACTGTACTCCACCTCCTGCCCAAGTGTATGCATGGAAATCTTGCAAGATTCATCACAAAATGTCTTGTGCGGCCGCGATGTTTTGTATATACTGCATGCTTGCGCTTTTGCGTAAAAGGTATGCCAACGTGGCTCAGCTGGTAGAGCAACGCACTCGTAATGCGTAGGTCAGCGGTTCGAATCCGCTCGTTGGCTCCACGACATTTTGCAGGTCACAGCTTATTTTCTGTGACCTGTTTTTATTTTCTCAGTGCAAAAGGCCACTCCCGTTGTAGCACATGTCGTGCACACCAAACTTTATCAGAGGAAGTGCCCTGATGAAAAATGTTGTTGAGGACGTGTTGTTCTCAAATGGCGATTGCGTAAAAGAGTAGGAAAAACACTGCATTTTATGGCATGATGAAATCTTGCAAAAGTAAAAAGACTTACGTGCCACACAAGCGCACAGGTCATAGCGACAAAGACCCGTGCCAAAAACAAACCTAGTACGTTAAAGGAGACCATATATGGGCTTCATGTCCAAATTTGAAAACAAAATGGAAGACACCATCGAGGGCGCAGCTGACAGTTTGGTAAAAGCTCCCCTCTCGCCTGTGCAGATTGCAAAAAAAGCCGAAAAGCAAATGCGCCGCGGAAAAATCGTTGGCAAAGGAAAGCAATATGCGCCTACCCTTTATACCGTACTAGTAAACGAAGACGACGACGCACGTCTCTTTGGCTATTATCCCACGATTGCCGGCGAAACAGAAACCTATCTCGCCGCTCGCGCCGCAGAAGAAGGCCTTGTGATGGACGGCTCACCGCTTGTGCGCTTTATGGTGACACCGGGGTTGCGCCATGGAAAATTTGACGTTGTAGCTGAGGCAGTAGCTGCACCTTTGATTGCGCAATTGCGCGATGAAGAGATGGAGCGCTATGGCATAGGCGGCAATGCGAGTGCAAACTACGGTGCCAACGGCTATGGTGGTGGCTATGGTGATAGTAGTTACAGTGCAGGTGCGGATGCTTATGGTGCAGGCGCTTACGCTGGTGGCGCTTACGGCGGCAACACTTATGGAGCCGACGGTTATAGCAGCGACGCTTACGGCGCTGATTATAACGCAGGTGGCTACGACGCAAGCGCTTATGGTGCAGATGTAAATTATGGCGCAGGGTATGGCGCTGATTACAATGCGGACGCTTACGGCGCAGACCCCTACAGTACGAACGCAAACTACAACGATGCTGCCTACGACGCAGGTGCCGCCTACGATGCAGGATATGCAGACAACTACAATGCTGCACCAGTCTCTAACAATGCAGATTATGGCGCGGCAGATGTTTACGGTAATCAAGATGTATTTGCCTACCCTATTGACAACTTTGATGCAGTCAAAGATTTTGATAAAGAAATCGACTTTGACGAGCCGGGCAATTCGTTCAAAATACCTGCAGCGCAAGATATTTTTGAAATGTATGATTATGACCCTCAAGCGGCCTATAGAGATGAAAGTCCTATTCAGCCCGTACAAACAAATGTCGATAACCAGCAAGGGCAGGCGCAGCAAAGTGCCCAAGGCGCACAAAAACCTCCGCTGCCTTATGTGCCAGAAGATGAGATTGATTACTCCATAGACTACGGCGAATACACGTTCAACAGTCAAGATTTCCAAGACTACCGTCAAA
>CAYNWQ010000122.1:0-5102 GCA_964400955.1 uncultured Gordonibacter sp.
GATACTCAGCCGGTGGGCGAGTGCGGGTACTGGTCACGTATTTTTTGTTTGTCCTAATTTTTCTGTTGATTGTCTTGAGACACTTTATGATGTCAAGCGTGAACTCGAACCATTTTATTTTGAAGAACGCAATCGCGCAGGCATGGATTTAGATAAAAATGACTTTGTGTACGTGCCTTGCCTCAATAGTACACGCGCGCACGTAAAAGTGCTCATGCATGTCTTGAATCCCTATTTGTAAAGGTGAGACTATGAGTGAAAACACTGAAAAAAAAGTAAATCTGTTGGACTTAGACACTCCTTGCATACTTATTGGGGTAACGGGTTGCATCGCGGCTTACAAGACTTGTGAGCTTATACGCCAGCTTCAAAAAGCAGGCATGAGAGTTAAAGTTGTCATGACAGAGCATGCATGCAAATTTATCGACCCAACCACATTTCGTGCACTTACTCATGAGCCGGTTGCGGTCAAGCTTTTTGATGAACCGGGCGACGCTATCCACCATGTATCTCTTGCGCAAGAATGCGATGTGTTTGCTATCGCACCCTGCACCGCAAATGTCATAGCCAAACTTGCAACAGGCATTGCAGATGACCTCTTGACGACAACTGCGCTTGCAACACGCGCACCACTTTTGATAGCTCCTGCGATGAATACGGGCATGTATGAAAATGCAGCGACTCAGGAAAACTTAGCGACACTTGCCCGGCGTGGTATACATATTGTAGAAGCCGGGTCAGGCTACCTCGCCTGCGGGGATGAAGGCAAAGGGCGACTTGCTGATATAGATGTTATCAAAGACGCGATTTTACAACTTGTAAGCGTGCCAGATAGCACCAATAAAGACTTAAATGGTCTCTCGATTATGATTACCGCCGGTCCTACACAAGAGCCCATAGACCCTGTACGCTATATTTCTAACTACTCATCAGGAAAAACAGGTTACGCACTTGCAAGCGCTGCTGCAGCGAGAGGTGCAAACGTTACCCTTATTTCAGGACCTGTTTCACTCAACAAACCTGAAGGAGTGGAACTTGTATCGGTGCGCACAGCTCAAGAAATGTATGAGGCTGCACTTGCTTACTTCGACGAAGCTGACATTGCTA
This sequence comes from uncultured Gordonibacter sp., assembly GCA_964400955.1. Lineage (GTDB taxonomy): Bacteria > Actinomycetota > Coriobacteriia > Coriobacteriales > Eggerthellaceae > CAJFUR01. Next base: position 1,108 of record CAYNWQ010000122.1, read on the forward strand.
TCTTTAGCGCAGCGGTTGCAGACGTGCGCCCCGCAAGTGCGTCTTCGCAAAAGCTCAAAAAAGAAAGCGACACCTGTGCGCTTGCCAATATAGAGCTCGTCGAAAACCCCGATATCCTCGCTAGTTGTGGCAAGCGTAAACATGCAGGGCAAATCGTTATTGGTTTTGCTGCAGAAACTCAGCATCTCCTGCAGCATGCCCAAGCTAAGCTCACGCAAAAAAATGCTGACATGATAGTTGCAAATCTCGTGGGGGATGGCATCGCTTTTGGTACAACAGACAATCAAGTTACCTTCGTCTATCCTCAGGCAAGCAAAGATTTGCCGCAGATGCCAAAAACGCAGCTCGCTCACAAGATACTTGATGCCGCGCGAGAGCTTTTTGTAAAACTCAAATGAGCAAGCAAAGTGAAAAGTATCAAAGTTTATAAAAATTTTCCTTGCACACTTTTGTCGTGTGCGTTAACATAGGCAAGCTGTTTACAAGAAGGCACAGGTAGCCTCCTTATTTTGAAACGGGTTGTGGCGCAGTTTGGTAGCGCACTTGACTGGGGGTCAAGGGGTCGCAGGTTCAAATCCTGTCAACCCGACCAGAAAATCAAGCAGGTCACCGGTGTTTTCGATGGCCTGCTTTTGTATATATTGACATTACGTTTAAAACGGGAAAGGAAGCGCGCTACCATCATGAGAGATCATTCCAAACATATTGAACTTTCCAGAGAAGAGGCAGTTGAGGATATTATCAAAGGCCTCGGTGACACTTTTGGTTGGACGTGTCCCTACGAGGGCAACATTGAGCCGGGTGCTCCTTTACAAACCGATGGCAAAGACAAAGTATGGGAAAAAAGCGACCATGCTCGTGAAGTAGAGCGCAAGATGGTAGAAACCATACCGCTTGGACAAGCGGTCGGGCGCGTGCTAGCACACACCTTACACTCTCGCATTGAGGCGCCTAATGTGCTTACATGCTGCATGGACTCAATCGCTGTGCATTGGGACGACTTTACAGACGGTATCCCTGATACCACCGAGTGGGTACGCGGACGTGATTGGCAGTTTGCAAATACCGGTATCGCTATGCCTGAAGGTTTTGATACGGCGATTGTTATCGAAAACACTGAAGTAAGTGCAGATAACGAGCATGTTAAAGTCTTATCCGCTCCCACAGAGCGCTTTTCTGGCACCAAAGCACCCGGCGCAAACATGCGTGTGGGCGATATGCTCGTTCATGCAGGAAAAGTGCTTACTCCTGATGACATCGCGCGCATAGCAAGCGGCAACTATACCTGCGTGCCTGTCGTGAGAAAACCTCGCGTGGTATTTATCCCTACTGGTAATGAACTGGTAACCCCAGGGTCTGCACTGCCAGCTGTTGGAAAAAACCTCGAAACCAATAGTTATGTTGCGCGCGGAAAAATCGAACAATGGGGTGGCATCTATATACCGCATGATATCGTACCCGATAAACCTGAACTCATCACACAAGCTGTACTTGAAGCTTGCGAAGTGGCCGATATTGTCGTGCTCAATGCGGGTTCATCAAAAGGCTCAGACGACTGGTCGGTTGAGCAGTTAGACGAAATGGGACAAATCATTTGCCATCAAACCAATCATGGCCCAGGACATCATAGCTCATATGCCATCGTAGACAACACTCCAATCGTGGGTATATCTGGTCCTGCAGGTGGCGCTTCTTTTACACTCAATTTTTATTTAAAGCCTATCATGAAAAGATTTTTGGGACTTTCCTTTGCGCCAGAGCGCATACCAGCTGTGCTCACTGAAGCATTTCCTGCAAAGGCGCCTAAAAAGCGCTCGACTACTAAAGAAGGCGGGGAAGTGCGTCCTTCGGTTGTAGCTCCTCAAGCAACGTTTTATGGCATAAAGTTTGTAGAAGTGAAACAATCCGAAGATGGCACTTTGTATGCAACGCCCGTAAAAGGACATGCAGGTAGTGCGCCTACGCTTCATGCAAACGCCTACTATATGATGCCAACAGGACCTGGCATTAATCCGCCAGCTGCCGGAGATGTTATATGGGTAGAGCTGCGCTAAGGCATATAAATTTGCTAAGTATTAAAGCAGCTCAAAAGAACAATTTAAAAAGTATGACCGCTTGCATTAACCAAAAATGCGAACGGATTTTTATCGCGGCAAGCGGCATTAACACGCCAGATTAATACACAAAAATTGCCGCTTACCAAACAATCATCCCGCATATATTTGCGAGTAAAATGCTCTGATTTCATGCGCTAAAATAGAAATACGAAAGCGGCAAAATGTCGTCTTTTGTGCGGATAAGTAAATCTTGCACCACTATATTTAGCGATTAATAGAGGAGGTAATTATATGGCTATACTGAGTTTTTTAATACTGTTTCCTTTGCTTGTAGCGCTACTTTGTTTTGTAGTTAAAAACAACCAAGCAAGAAAAGTAATCGTTTGTGTAGCTAGTGGCGTCATTGCAATTGCATCAGTTGGTCTTGTTGCAACGTATCTTGACACGCCACAAACCTTTGCATTCCACTCACAAATTGTTGACTATGTAACGAGTGCAATAGGTGTTGTGGTTGCGGCGAGCGTTATAGCTTATGCGATACGCTACAAAAACATTTGGGCAGGTGCGCTTGCAATAGTGCAGGTCATCGGTTCCCTTGTTTTTGAGTTTGTATTTGCGCATGGCGTCGTTGTTACAGAAGGACTTTATGTCGATTCACTGACGCTTTTAATGACGCTTATTATCGGTATCGTTGGCAGCGGCATCTGCGTATATGCTCTTGGCTATATGGAAGACTTTCAAGCTCATGAGCCAGAAGGTGCGCGCGATAGACGACCTCTCTTTTTCGCATTGATGTTTATCTTCCTCTCTGCAATGTATGTCATTGTGTTCTCAAACAACATGACTTGGCTTTTCTGTGGCTGGGAAGTAACGACAGTTTGCAGCTTTTTGCTTATCGGGTTTACCAAAACCGAAGAAGCTATCAACAATGCTTTCCGCCAAATTATCATGAACCTCGCGGGTGGCATTGCCTTTCTCATAGCCATGTATTTCATGGCAATCGAGCTCGATACGCTTTCTTTCCGCGAGTTTATTTCTTTTGCTTGCGCGAGCAGCCAAAACGCAATCATAGTTGTATTGCCGGTATGCGCTCTTGCCTTTGCTGGTCTCACTAAAGCAGCGCAAATGCCATTTCATACTTGGCTTTTGGGTGCTATGGTTGCTCCGACACCAACAAGTGCCCTTTTGCATAGCTCAACCATGGTTAAAGCTGGAGTATTTTTGCTTGTAAAACTCTCACCAGTTCTCTTTACGGGTGCATGTTCGGCCTCAGAAAACATCATCGCGGCCGCACCTGCCTTTATGGTTATATTGGTAGGCGGGCTCACCTTTATGCTATGCTCCTTTATGGCTATATCGCAAAGCAATGCAAAACGAGTACTTGCTTACTCAACTATCGCTAATCTTGGTCTTATAACAGCTTGTGCAGGCGTGGGCACGCCTGAGGCTATCTGGGCAGCAAGCTTTTTGATTCTTTTCCATGCAGTTGCAAAAAGCCTTCTCTTTTTATGCGTGGGTACCGCAGAGCATCACATTGGTTCTCGAAACATCGAAGACATGGACTTGCTTTTTGAACGTATGCCTCGTCTTGCGCGTTTCATGATGCTCGGCATTATGGTTATGTTTATTGCTCCTTTTGGAATGCTTATTTCTAAGTGGGCTGCGCTTGTCTCCTTTGTTGATATGGGACAAGTTGCTCTTATTGTGATATTGGCCTTTGGCTCTGCTGCAACATTTATGTTTTGGGCAAAATGGCTTGGTAAACTATCCGGTATCGCTGGCTCTCCTGAAAATGTGGAACTCGATGTACATACAAGCGAATGGATACCGCTTTTATTGATGGCATCACTTTCGGTGCTTGCTTGTATCCTTTTGCCTCTTATATCAGCCTACATTGTCGAGCCTTATGTCGCCGGCGTCTATGGCATATCGGTAGTG
>CAYNWQ010000123.1:0-5099 GCA_964400955.1 uncultured Gordonibacter sp.
CAAGCATTGTGGAGAAAAACCTCGATCGCATCACCATTATTTTTGCGATTATATTTTTGGTCTCACTTATCTTGCTGATGATTTTTTATCCGCACGGTACCATCTCTAGTTCGTAGTTTTTGTTGTATAACTGGTATCTGTGAGTGCGTTTACGCTATTCATAGATATCGGTTTAAGGCTATTTGCTTGAGCGGGTTTTGCGCAGAACCTATGATGCTTTAAACAAATTTTTTCATATTAAAAAATTTGTTTCACTATTGAGGAAAGTTCTGCTAAAATATCCGCCGTTGCAATTTTGCATGTCGGAGTGGTGGAACGGCAGACACGCTAGCTTGAGGTGCTAGTGCCCACATACCGGGTGTGCGGGTTCAAATCCCGCCTCCGACACCATTTGTTTTATTGGCGTCGTCCTTTTTTGGGCGGCGCTTTTTGTATACTTTAGCTTGTTTGGTGGTAGCGCGCGTTATGTGGATATTGTTTGAGTGGGTGCACAAGACTTGTTCATGCTGCGTGAGAGACTGTGCGCGTTTTGTATGTTGCTTGAGAAAGGCTAGCTATGAAAACCAAAGCAGTATTTTTTGATGTAGGGAGTACCCTTTTGCATCCTGAGCCTTCGGTGGAGCAAACTTTCGTGACCATAGCCAAAGACCGCGGTCATACTTTATCGCTTGCAGAAGTCAAGTCACATATGCCGGCAGTTGACGATTTTTATGAAGAAGAGTATTTGCGTGACGGAGATTTCTGGTGCTCTCATGAGAGAGCGTGCGCCATATGGTATGACATGTATCGTTATCTTTCCGAGCTCTGTGGACTTGAAAAAGACGCCGAAGGTATGGCAAGCGCAATGCGAGAGGCATATCGACATGCCGATCAGTGGGCGCTCTACAGTGACGTAAAGGATTGCTTGCGCACCTTGCGTGGGCGGGGATGTGCGCTCGGTGTTATCTCTAATTGGGATGATGGCCTGGAAGATTTACTACGTAGGCTCGGGCTATTAGTGTATTTCGACGATGTCGTTTGCTCTGCTGCGGTTGGATATCGCAAGCCTAATCATGTTATCTTTGAGCTCGCACTTGAGCGTCTAGGCGTACAAGCAGGTGGTGCTGTGCATGTGGGGGATTTACCTGAAGCAGACGGTGATGGTGCGACAAGCGCAGGCATTCGCCCTGTCATCATTGATCGCTCACATGTGCATAAGGCGTGTTCCTATGAGTGCATTGCTTCGCTTAGTGAACTTCCCGCTCTGCTGTAGAGCGTGGGTAAAAAGGAGAGTGGTGGCGTCTCGATAAAAAATCCACTTGCGCATACCTTAAGTTTTGCTTATAATATCGCCTTGCGCAAAACGGTGGGTGTGGCCTAGTTGGCTAAGGCGCCAGATTGTGGCTCTGGAGATCGTGGGTTCGAGTCCCATCATCCACCCCAGCGCGCAAATTTGGGTCTTGCGTTTGAGGTGTGCTTGACCTAAAATGTTTTGCGCTTCATGCAAAGCAACACTTTGCAAGAGCGAAATTTATGCACCGTTAGCTTAGTTGGTAGAGCAGGGGACTCTTAATCCCAAGGTCCGGCGTTCGAGTCGCCGACGGTGCACCAGATTTTCCCAACTGAGACGGAGACGTTTCAGTTTTTTATTCGGGCGGTTAGCTCAGGGGGAGAGCACTACCTTGACACGGTAGGGGTCACAAGTTCAAATCTTGTACCGCCCACCACGAGATTTCAGCAGGTCATAAGCTTATACGGCTTTTGGCCTGCTTTTTTTGTTTCCTCGTTTTCTTAAATCTGCAAATGACATATTAAACATGCTTCTGCTCCATCTGTATTTCGCATCATACACGCGATTTCCTCACCGGTAATTTGCATCAATCATGCGTCTGTCTAGCCCTTATTTCGCGAACGACCCGTGTGTCGTTCGCGCGTTCTTCGTGAACAGCGCCAAATTTTTAGCATATCGAGCATATATATGCGATAATACGGTGTTGCGCTTTAGGGCTTAAGTATATAGGCAAGGCTGCATAGTATTTCGTTTGCTTTTGTGTATATGCATTTTGTTGATACGGATTTGAGCAATCGCCCTGCTTCAAGAGCGCGCATATGAGAAACGATGGAGGATAGTTACGTGGAAACAAAAGTAGAGGCGCTTGAAAACAACAGTGTCAAAATGACTGTCACGATTGAGTCAGCAGATATTGACAGTCGCATCAAGAAAACCTACAAGGATTTTGCTTATAAGTACAATTTCCCTGGATTTCGTCGCGGTAAAGCACCGCGTCCTATTATCGACAACGCTTTAGGCGCTGAGGCTGTACGTGCAACTGTTACCGATGCCGTTGTTAACGAAAACGCTCCTTTAGCGGTTGATGCGAGCGGTTATTACCCCGTGAGCAAGCTCGACTACGAAGATGGCGGTCTTGTTGAGGAGGGTAAGCCTTATAGCTTTTCTTTCACTATGGCCGTTAAACCAGCGCTTGAGCTTGATAGCTACGAACCGGTCGAGATTGAGCTACCTTGCGAAGGAGCGTCTGATACCGAGATAGACGAGCAGATTGAAAGCATGCGTGAGCACTATTACAACTTTGAAGATGCAAGTGCTGCTACCAAAATCAAGAAAGACGGTTACGCTGAGCTTTCTATGAAAGCGACGGGGGATGACGGCAAAGACATTGAAACGCTCTCAAGTGAATCTCGTGTTTATGGGCTTGGCACAGGGCTTTTCCCTGAGTCATTTGACGAGGAGCTGCTCGGCCTTAAAAAGGGCGATACCAAGTCATTTAGCATTGATGTTCCCACTGAAGGCGCCATACTTATGACTTCTCTTGCAGGTAAAACTGCAAAAGTGCAATTTGATATCGAAGTAAAAGCCGTTAAGAAAAAAGTACTGCCAGAACTCAGTGATGAGTGGGCAAAAGAAACCATGGGCTTTGAGAGCGTTGCAGATTTACGTGAGCGCATGGCCTCTTCTATCGCACAGCAAAAAGCAAGCGTGCTTCCTCGCCTCAAAGAAAATGCCTGCCTTGAGGCATTAGGCGCGCGTCTGCAAGGTGAAGTGCCTGAGAGCATGGTTGAGGAGGCCGAAGCAAACCTTTTGCAAGATTTCTTCCGTCAGCTCCAACATCAAGGCATGACGTTTGATAACTATCTTGCTCAGCAAGACCTTACGCCTGATCAATTCAAGGATGACGTCAAAAAACAAGCAAAAGATAGCGCAACGAGCGATTTGGCACTTGATGCATGGGCAAAGCATTTTGAGTTTGTTGCAACCGATGAGGAGGTTTCAAACGAATTTGTCTTAGCAGGTGTCGAAGATCCAAAAGAGCTTGAAGATGACTGGCGTAAAAATGGACAGCTCTACCTTGTACGTCAAGGAGTCTTACGCCGCCAGGCAATGGATGATGTCATGGAAAAGGCTGTTATTACCGAGGTTGATTACGCAAAGCGTGCGGCTGAGGAAAAGAAGGCTGACGAAAAGCCTGCCAAGAAAGCGGAAAAAAAGCCTGCTAAGAAATCTAGCACCAAGTCGGCCAAGTCAGTCGAGAAAGACGAAAAACCGGCGAAGGATTCAGCTGACGCCGCAGACAAAACTGCCGACAAACCAGCTGAAAAACCAGCCAAAAAACCTGCTGCTAAAAAAACAAGCTCCAAAAAAAGTGAGGACGAATAATGAGCATCGAAAGAGCAACGTCGGCGTTGATACCGTATGTCATCGAGCAGTCTCCGCGCGGTGAGCGCAGCTATGATATTTACTCACGTCTGTTAAATGATCGCATTATCTTTTTGGGCGAGCAGATTGATGACCATGTAGCAAACTCAGTGGTTGCTCAACTTTTGCACCTCGAGAGCGCCGATCCCGAAAAAGACATCTCGCTCTACATCAACTCTCCCGGAGGGTCGGTTACTGCGGGACTTGGTATCCTTGATACGATGAACTTTATCAAGTGCGATGTTTCGACTATTTGTATCGGTGAGTGCGCTTCAATGGCTGCAGTTTTGCTTTCTGCAGGCACAAAAGGAAAGCGTTTTTGTCTACCTAACTCTATGGTATTGATTCATCAACCATCTGGTGGTGCACAAGGTCAACAAACCGAAATTGCAATCGTTGCCGACTTTATGCTTAAAACACGTAAACGTCTTAACAAGATTTTGGCTGACAACACTGGTCAGAGCTTAGAAACCATACAGGCTGATACTGAGCGCGATAACTATATGACCGCAGAAGAAGCTAAAGCATACGGGCTCGTTGATGAGATTATTACTCATCATGGTACCTCTGCTGGCGAGAAAAGCGAATAGGACCTATGGCCAATAAACGTAACGATACGCATTTTTCTGACGATCCCAAGCAAATCGCTTGTGCTTTTTGTGGCAAGACGGCTGATATGGTCGTTAACCTCGTAGCTGGACCAAATGGTATTTATATTTGCGATGAGTGCATTGCTATTTGCGCCGATGCATTGATGCGAGATATGAATCTTAATATGCGTCATAATATGATGATGGATATGATGGATGACACTTACGAGCAGGAGGGTTATCCTGCTCGTAGTTCTGGACGTCATGCGCGCGGTCAAAATGAACCTCACTTCTCAATGCCTTGTGGCGCTGCGTGTAGTACTGCTGAGCAAGCTGATCCTGCGCCAGAGATAATACTCGAAAACTTACCTACACCGCACGAGCTCTATGAGACGCTTTCTGAGCATGTGGTGGGACAAGAGAGTGCTAAGCGTGCACTTTCGGTTGCGGTATATAACCACTACAAACGCATTAGTCTTGGTAGTGCAGCTGATTCAGATGATGTAGAGCTTGCGAAAAGCAATATTTTGTTACTTGGTCCTACTGGTTCGGGTAAGACATTGCTTGCACAAACGCTTGCACGTACATTGCAGGTGCCTTTTGCTATCGCAGATGCGACTACATTGACTGAAGCGGGTTATGTGGGAGAAGATGTCGAAAACATCCTGCTTAAACTCATAACGGCGGCAGATTTTGACGTTGAGCGCGCAGAGATTGGCATCGTTTATATCGACGAGATTGATAAGATTGCTCGTAAGGCTGAAAACCTTTCTATTACACGTGATGTCTCTGGCGAAGGCGTGCAGCAGTCGCTT
>CAYNWQ010000124.1:0-5081 GCA_964400955.1 uncultured Gordonibacter sp.
CTTGCGCGCAGGGGTGCTACGCAGATTACGCTCGTGCAGCCGCGCGAGGTGAGCCCCGCAAATGAGGCAGGTTTGCGCATGGCAGAGCAAGTGTGTGAGACAGCGCGCGCGCTCATAGAGTGCTGGGGACTACCCACGCGTGTTGTCATCTCAGAAAAATTTCCCGCATCGGTGCGCAAAAGCGATGAAAAACATGCTGAAGTATACGATGAAGAAAAGCGCCAGTTTTTCGAAAATATGCGCGAGCAAGCAAGCGACGTTGCAAACGTTTCTGCCACCTATGCGCTCGACAATGTGTTTAACAAAGAGCCGACTACACCGCTCGCTTCTTTGAAAGTAACTGACGATGGCACCCTACCGCATTTTATCCCTGAGAGGCGGGAGCGCCTGCTCGATACGCTTGCTGCAATAGGCGAGCCAGCAGATGAGTTGATAGAGACACGTCTTTGGGGTCACGTCATCATAGACGCCGATAAATGCAAAGGCTGTAGGATGTGCGCAACGTTTTGTCCGACAGCGGCACTTTTTAAATACACCGACGAAGACGACCCGACAAACACAGGCGTTGAGCATGCGCCAGCTGACTGTGTGAAATGCAGGTGTTGTGCAGACATTTGCCCTGCTCAGGCGATTACGATATCGAATGAGGTGTTCGCACGTGATTTGCTTGCAGGCGGTGTGGAGCGCTATCCTATGGGTCCAGAAGCAGCCATGCGCACCAATCCAAAGTCTATTGTCACTGCTTTCAAGAAACTAGTCGATGACCCCTATATCTACGAAAGATAAAACTTTCGATTGCTGAGACGTGTGTTTTTGCGCTCTTAACAAGACGACGCGACAAAGCTAAGAGCAATCTTTTTCTTTGCTGAGAAAAGCGGGTATGTGCGGTATAAAACCCTATCTGTCGGGTATAATGCAAAGTAGTTTTCGCATATATTGCAGCAAAGGAAACAAAATGACGTCACATGCCAAAACTAATACACCCGAAAAGCAAGATAAAAGCGCGCTTCTACGCCAGTTGCCCGCCATCGAGGAAGTACTTACGCACCCGACATTGAGCTCGCTTGAGCAGGCGCTGCCGCGCCCTCGTCTGGTCGATGCAGCTCGTGTGGCAGTTGACGAAGTGCGCAAGCGTATTTTAGAGGCAGAGCAAGATGAGCAATGTCTGGCGAACCTTGCAGACACAGTGGATATTGCAAGTATCGCAGATGCGGCAACTCGATATGCGCTTGCACTTCAAAAGCCCAGCTTGCGTCGCGTAATTAACGCGAGTGGTGTGGTTATTCATACCAATCTTGGTCGCAGTGTTTTAGCACCAGAGGCGATTGATGCAGTTAACGAAGTCATACGCGGCTACTCCACACTAGAATACAACACCGAGACTCTTTCGCGTGGCTCTCGACATGACCATTGTGAGCACCTTATTTGTGCACTTACTGGTGCAGAGGCTGCGATTGCTGTCAACAATAACGCTGCGGCGGTGATGATGGTGCTTTCCGAATTTGCTGCCGGACATGAGGCTATCGTTTCGCGCGGTGAGCTTGTAGAGATAGGTGGATCGTTTCGCATCCCTGACATTATGAGTGCGTCGCGCGCGCGTATGGTTGAAGTGGGCACAACCAACAAAACGCACCTTTATGACTACGAGCGTGCTTTAAGCGACGAGTGCTCGGTTTTGCTCAAAGTGCACCCGTCAAACTATCGTATGCTTGGATTTACCGAGTCTGTTTCTGTTGCTGATTTGCGTAAGCTGGCAGATGAGATAAATGCTGCTCGTGATGCGCGTGGTGTGCATGATACAAGAGATGCGAGAGATACAAGAGATGCGAGAGACGTGAGAGATGCGCGCGGTGATACACGCTGCACCAGCGAAAAAGTGCTCGTATACGAAGACCAAGGATCGGGCGCGTTTTTGCGCTTGGACTGTTTTGGGACGTATGCCGAACCAACAGTTGCCTATTCGCTCAAATCGGGGGCTGATCTCGTGTCGTTTTCGGGTGATAAATTGCTTGGCGGCCCGCAGGCAGGCATTATTGTTGGTAAAAAAGACCTCATCGACCGTTTGAAGAAAAATCCTCTTGCTCGTGTTATGCGCCTCGACAAGATGACTCTCGCAGCGCTTGAGGCTACGTTGCGTTTATATCTCGACCCACAAAAAGCGCAGGCAGAAGTACCAACGGTGCGCATGCTTACTGAAGACGCGAGTGTGGTCAAAGAGCGCGCGAGAGATTTGTTGGATGCGCTTACAAGTGCCGTTTCAAAAGCAGACGCGCACTTTGACATCGTTGAGGAAATATCACGCGCCGGTGGCGGCGCTTTGCCGATGTGCGACATCTCGACGTTTGCAGTAAAGACCACGTTTGTGCGTGGGAGTGCTCAGACGTGTGAGGCTTATCTCGTGCAGCACAATAAAGTGGCTATCGTCGCGCGTATCAAACATGACGAGTTGATTTTTGATGCGCGTACGATTTTGCCTGGCGAGATAGATGAAATAGCGGCAGGGGTTGCGAGATATTTCGATTACGTCGCTCGATGTGCAGGCGACTAAGATAAGACGAGCGACTAGAGTACTCGTTTGCATGCAGGTAGCGCAAGCCCATGAGTGAACAAAAGGTTGCGCCCATACACGCAGGCAACGTAAAAGGAGGAAGCTGTGTCACAACAAAAAAATGCAAACGACTTCGATCTTGTTTTGGGAACAGCGGGGCATATCGACCATGGCAAATCGACTCTTGTGTATGCGCTTACTGGCACGGACCCCGACAGGCTTGCTGAGGAAAAAAAGCGCGGTATCACGATAGAGCTCGGGTTCGCGCAACTGGTTTTGCCTGATGGCCGCACTATGGGAGTCGTGGATGTACCAGGCCATGAGCGTTTCGTGCGTCATATGATAGCTGGCGCTACTGGCATCGATGTGGCACTGCTGGTTATCGCAGCAGATGACGGAGTCATGCCGCAGACCATAGAGCACACTGCCGTACTTGAGACCCTTGGTATTTCGCGTTGCGTAGTTGCGCTTACTAAGATTGATATGGTGGATGTTGAGTGGGTACAATTTATGACAGGCGAGGTGCGCACGTTTCTCGAGACTACGTCCTATGCGACTTCTCCTATAGTGCCCGTGTCGGCAAAAACAGGAGAAGGCCTCGATGAACTGCGCCTCGCTTTGCAAAAAGCTTGCGAAGGGGTCGCGCGTGTGCATGCATCAGATGCTTTGCGTTTTCCGGTTGACCGCGTCTTTACCATCAAAGGCGCAGGCACGGTGGTTACCGGCACGCTTTGGAGTGGAAGTGTGAGTGCGACAGATGTGCTCGAGATTTTACCCCGTCATACGCTTTGCCGTGTGCGTACCGTTCAGCGTCATGGCAAAGAAGTGGATAAAGCAAGCGCCGGCAATCGTATAGCGCTTAACTTGTCTAACGTGAGCACGTCAGATGTGCGCCCGGGAGATTTTATTGCAAGCGTAGACGCTATAGCGCCGAGCGATCGATTTGATGCGCAGTTTAGCTATATCGATACTGCAAAGACAGGAAAGCCCCTGAAAGGCGGCGCAAGGGTGCATGTGGCGCATGGCACACGCGAAGTGATCGGTCGTATGCTTTTTTGCGATGGGCGGGACGAACTAAAACCGGGTGAAACGTGTACGCTGCAGATTCGTCTTGACGAGAAATTGCCTTTGAGCAGCGGCGACCATTTTGTTGTGCGTAGTTATTCGCCTATGCGTGTCGTTGGTGGCGGAGAGGTGCTCCTCGCTCATCCGCGCAGACGTACCAATCTCACGAAAGAAGAGCTAGAGCTTCACGCGGCTTTGCTCGCCGGCGATACGCTCTCGGCGATTTGTGCGACTGCTTCTCTTTTGAAGCTGCCTTGTCCGGCTGCGGCATACGCGCGCTACCTTGACCTGTCACCCCAATCAGCATGCAGTCTTCTCGATGAGGCTTGCAGCAAAGGACAGCTTACGCGCATCGGACAAACAGACAATCCACTCTATACGACTCCTGCGCACGTGCGAAAATACGTAAGTGCTATCGAGCGTGCGCTCATCTCTTTTCATGCAAAAAACCCTTCGGCACAGGGCGCCTCGAAAGAAGAGTTGCGGCGTTTATGTTGTCCGCGCGCAGACGAAGTGTGCTTTGATGCGTTTTTGCGCGAGGCAGTGCGTGCGCATGTTGCGGTGGCAAACGGCGGCGTTATAGGACATCCAAGTGCTATGGCTTCATCGCAAGCAGCTATCGATAAAGCGGCGGCCGCGCTTAAAAGTGCACTTGGGAGCGCGCAGATGGCGCCTCCTGCGTTGACGGACCTCGCACAAGAGGTAGGCGTCGATTTAGCGCTTGCGAGAAAAGCTATCTCTCAACTAGAGAGTAGAGGTGAGGTATTTCGCGTGACGGGTGAGCTCTATTTTGACGGCGCTGTGATTGAGGCGTGTAAGAGTGCGCTCAAGCGGTTTCTTGCTGACGGCAAAAGTGCGAGTGCAGCTGAACTCAAAGACGTCATGGGTACGACGCGCAAATACGCGATTCCTTTGTTGGAGCGTTTTGACGCACTCGGTTTTACCCAGCGCAATGGCAACGAACGCACACTCGGGAAAGGGATGAGGTAGTCGATGAGCGCTTGCGGGGCGGTGTTGCCAAACGGCGCAAGCGAAGGCGAGCGCATTCGTCTTACGCATTTGACCGAAAAGGGCGGTTGAGCAGCCAAATGGGGTCCGGGTGACCTCACGGATATCCTTAAATCTATAACGAGCACTTCCATGAGCGAGCAGGCACAATCGCTCATGCTCGGGTTTGAAACGAGCGATGATGCTGCGGTGTATCGCGTGAATGATGAGGTCGCAGCGGTACTCACACTTGATTTTTTCACGCCAGTAGTCGATGACCCGTATGAGTTTGGCTGCGTGGCTGCGGCGAACGCCCTAAGCGATATTTTTGCTATGGGAGCAACCGTGCGTGCTGCTTTGAATATCCTTGCGTTTCCGCGCAGTCTGGGTACTGATGTGGTAGCGCAGGTGCTGCGCGGCGGGGCGGATAAGGTCGCAGAGGCTGGTGGCTTTGTGGTGGGCGGTCACACTATCGATGACG
>CAYNWQ010000125.1:0-5072 GCA_964400955.1 uncultured Gordonibacter sp.
GTTGACGCACCTGACGGCACCGCTGCACGGCCAAATGAACCGTCCGCAAGCGCTACTTCTACCTCAACTGTTGGATTACCGCGCGAATCTAGTACCTCGCGGCCATATACATCAATAATGATGCTCATGAATACCTCCTCGGTAAACGGACCTTTGCCTATCCCAATTCATCAGACAGGCTTTACTCTGCGAGCTATGATAGCACTACTCGCCTTAAAAAAGTACGCGAGCACAATACAAACGGCGAAACCAAATACTAAGACTATAGCTGACTTTTTTGTAAACGTCGTATCAACAAGAGATGTACGTGTCACATCTGGCGCACCGTAGCATCGGGCATCCATCGCTCGAGCTAACACATCGGCACGACGGAAAAGCCCTACAAACAAGGGAATAAATACACTTACCTGTGCACGCAGTTTTTCGACGAGAGTTCCGCAGTCAAATGCAGCACCGCGAGACGCTTGCGAAGCACGTACGCGTACAAATTCTTTCGCAGTAACAGGGATGAATCTGAGCGTCAAAGAAAACACCATCGCTATGTCATCAACCGGCACGCCAAAGCGTCTAAGAGGCGACAAAAAAGACGCAAGCGCGCAGGTAAGCTCGGTAGAGGTCGAAGTAAAACTCACGATAAGGCTTGCAAATACCAAAAGCACTATGCGCAGCGCATAAAAGCACCCACGCATACACCCTGCCAGCGTAAAGCAAAAAGTACCGATAAGCGGGATAGGGTCTGTCGAGCCGAGCACACCTGGCACACCAAAATAGACTTGCGGAGCTAAAGACGACGCCTGCACGCCACTTACACTATCAAAAGCAAAAGCATTAAACACAATCGTGAGCACCGCAAGTACATAGACCGGAATTGCGATTTTGATGAGAGAGTGCAGAGAAATCTTACTTGCCCATAAACAGGCCACAAACATAAGAGTGAGACAAGCCAAGCCAGCCCATGTCTCAACGAGAAAAAGTGCGACCGAATACACAGCGAGCAGCACAATCTTTACTCTTGCATCGAGTGTGTGCACACATGAGTCTTTAGGGATATAGGTGTTAACGTTGAGTTGCATATCGAAAAGTATGCCACAAAATGCAGTGCACTCCTTAAGATGAGAGAAATCTCACCAATAAAAAACGAGCCGCACGTACTAGGTGCAGCTCGTTTTAAGTTACAAATATAAAAGTCGTATCTAGACTTATTCGGCCTTCTCCTCAGCAGGAGCCTCTTCAGCTGCAGGAGCTTCCTTAGTCGCAGCTTCCTCTGCAGGCACTTCAGCAGCTTCCTCAACGGCGGCGTCTGCCTCTTGAGCTACTTCTTCAGCTTTCGCTTCCTCAGCAACTTCCTCTGCGACAGCCTCTTCTACCTTTTTAGGTGCTACCTTTTTCGGGGTTGCCTTAGCAGGAGCAGCCTTTTTCTTTGAAGCTACCGGCTCAGTTACAAGCTCCATGATAACCATAGGAGCATTGTCACCTTTGCGGTTGCCCAACTTCATAATGCGGGTATATCCACCAGGGCGGTCTTTAAACATACCCTGCTCGACCTTTTCAAAAATCTCGCGTACGAGCTCTTTGTCACCCAACTTTGCGATAGCCAAACGGCGAGAATGCAGGTCGCCTCGTTTAGCCCAAGTAATGACCTTATCAACGTCAGGGCGAATCTCTTTCGCGCGTGACTCGATGGTCTTAATACGATCGTTTAAAAACAGCGCACAGACAAGACTTTTTTTCATAGCCTTTGTGTGGCTATAATCAGTACCAAGCTTGCGCCCCTTGTAATTGTGTCTCATGATCCCGTGTCTCCTATAGCTTCAAATTGAGGTCCATGGAAATGAGCTTATCCTTCACTTCCTCAATGGACTTAGCGCCAAAGTTCCTGATGTTCAGCAGGTCGTTTTCTGAGAACTCAACCAACTGACGTACAGAATGAATACCGGCACGCTTCAAGCAGTTGTAAGAACGAACAGACAAGTCCAAATCCTCAATCTGTTTATCAAGCTCTGCGTTTGACTCCTGACCTTCAGGTGCAAAGATGGAAGGCACTTCGCCTTCTTCGTCTTCACCAAGGTCGCCCAAGCTCAAGAAAGCACCCATATACTGGTTGACGATGTTTGCAGCACGGCATATCGCCTCGGTAGGCTCAATACTGCCATCAGTCTCCACTTCCAAGATGAGCTTGTCGTAGTCAGTGCGCTGACCAACGCGCGTATCGGTAACGTTTAAGGTGCAGCGACGTACAGGCGAGAAAAGTGAGTCCACATGGATGATACCAATGGGATCTTCGGTGCGCTTGTTGCGCTCCGCAGACACATATCCACGTCCAACGCCAATGCGAATGGTCATATCAAGCTGCCCACCATCAGCAACCGTAGCAATCACATGCTCTGGGTTTACCAATGAAAACTCAGTTGGTACCTCAAGGTCTGCACCAGTCACAGTGCATGGACCCTCGACGCTAAGATGAGCTGTCGCTTCTTCAATCTCGTCGTTAAGCGCGCTAAACACCAATCCTTTTACATTTAAAACAATGTCGGTGATGTCTTCAATAACGCCCTCAGCGGTGGTGAACTCATGCTGCACACCCTCGATTTGGATAGCGGTTGCTTTCGCTCCATCAAGAGAGGAAAGCAACACGCGGCGCATGCAGTTGCCAAGCGTGTAACCATAGCCGCGCTCGAGAGGCTCAACGATATAGCGAGCCACTGTTTCATTTACTTCTTCGGTTGTAACTGTCGGCCTCATGAACTCCGTCATGTAGGGTTCAGCCTCCTTACTCCGTAGCGATTATTTCGAGTAAAGCTCGACGATAAGCTGCTCGCGAATGTCGAGATCAATTTGGTCGCGCTGCGGGAGAGCGAGCACGCTACCCTGCAGTTTCTCGATGTCGACCTCTAACCATGCAGGTACCTGCGTGCGCTCACTAGAAATAAGAGCACTCTTGATAACGAGCATGTCTTTTGCCTTAGGGGCAACTGATACCAAGTCGCCGGTACGCACGCGGAAAGACGGGATGTCTACACGCTTGCCATTTACAGTAATGTGACCATGACGTACTTGTTGACGAGCTTCTGCGCGAGATTTCGCAAAGCCTAAGCGATACACTACATTGTCAAGGCGAGTCTCCAAAAGACGAAGCAAGTTTTCACCAGTAACGCCCTTTTGGCGATTTGCCATCTCATAGTAATGATGCAACTGCTTTTCGAGCAAACCATAAATACGCTTGGTCTTTTGCTTCTCACGCAACTGAATGCGATATTCGCTTTCTTTTACACGCTTTTTGCCAGCTTCGCCAGGGGCATAAGCGCGGCGCTCCATGGCGCATTTGTCGGTATAGCAGCGGTCGCCCTTCAGGAACAATTTCACTCCCTCGCGGCGGCACAACCTGCAGTCCGCTCCAGTATAACGAGCCATAATGTTTGATCCTTTCAGCTACACGCGACGACGCTTGCGCGGACGGCAACCGTTGTGCGGAATGGGTGTGCAATCCTGAATGCTGGCAATCTCAAGACCGGCGGCCTGCAGAGAACGGATAGCTGTCTCGCGGCCAGAACCCGGGCCTTTTACATACACAGAAACCTTACGGAGTCCATGCTCCATTGCCGTTTTTGCAGCAGCTTCTGCAGCCATCTGCGCCGCAAAAGGCGTAGATTTACGAGAGCCCTTAAAGCCCACGGTGCCTGCAGACTGCCACGAAATTACGTTACCCTGAGGATCGGTAATGCTCACAATGGTGTTGTTAAACGTTGATTTGATATGTGCAGCACCCACAGCGATGTTTTTGCGCTCAGAGCGCTTAATGCGGGTATGCACTTGTTTTTTAGCTGCCACTTTACGCTACCTCACTTTTTCTTTCCGCCGATTTGCTTACGGGGTCCTTTGCGAGTGCGCGCATTAGTGTGTGTGCGCTGACCGCGAACAGGAAGACCCTTGCGATGACGCAGGCCGCGATAGCAACCTATTTCCATGAGGCGCTTTACATTTTGAGAAACCTCGCGATGCAGGTCACCTTCGACCTTGAGGTTTGCTTGAATGTAATCGCGCAGCTTTGTAAGATCGTCCTCACTGAGATCTTTTACGCGAACGTTTGGATCAACGCCCGTCTCTGCGAGAATTTTCTTGGAGGTCGTAAGACCAATGCCGTAAATGTAGGTCAAGCCGACTTCAATGCGCTTATCGCGAGGAAGGTCGACACCAACAAGACGTGCCATAGGTTAATTCCCCTCTTTCCTAGCCTTGACGCTGCTTATGGCGCGGGTTCTCGCAAATAACGAGCACCTTGCCATGGCGTCTGATGATTTTGCATTTGTCGCACATTTTCTTGACCGAAGGACGTACCTTCATATCTTTTTCCTTTCGGTATGCGTTTTCTTATATGTACTCGCCCAGCCGCAGACGTTGTTTCTACTACCTAAAACACGAAAAGCACGCGTACTTTCGCGCAGGCGCATGCTTACTTGAACCTATAGGTTATGCGACCACGGTTCAAGTCATAGACGGAAAGTTCGACCGTCACTTTATCTCCTGGCAAAATCTTAATGTAGTGCATACGCATCTTGCCAGAAATATGAGCTAATATCTTGTGCCCATTTTCGAGCTCTACCTTAAACATGGCGTTCGGCAATGCCTCTAACACCGTACCTTCAAGCTCGATTACATCTTCTTTGCCCAAAAGTGCTCCTCCAAGCAGATTGTCATTAAGCAGCAACGCTAGATAATACTAAATTATTTGGAGATGTGTAAATAAAAAGAGAAAAGGACACAGAAAACCAACAACCTTGTTGGTTTTAAAATGACCTGCCTGTCAGGCCTGCGGTCTAAAAGCCGCGCAGCTTTTCGCATAATGCGAAAGCCGCCAGGTATTTGCGCTTTGCGCGGCCGCCTTGTCGGCCATAAAATGGCTGGGGTACCAGGATTCGAACCTAGATAGCTGGTACCAAAAACCAGAGTCCTGCCGTTGGACGATACCCCAGTGTAAGCGGCACGAGCACCCTTTGCGGATGCTCGCACTAATAAACAATGGTGGGCCGTGAGGGAATCGAACCCGCGACCTTGGGATTAAAAGTCCCCTGCTC
>CAYNWQ010000126.1:0-5047 GCA_964400955.1 uncultured Gordonibacter sp.
AGTCACCTAAAATCATACTAGCGATGTAGGCTCTAAAGAGTAGGCAATTACTCTTCAGACTGAGCTGCAATTTTCTTTATTTTCGTCTTTGTATAAAAGCTCTATTTCACTCGGGGGGGGGGGCTTATTTTATCCTTGTACCATAATAATTTACGATTTAGAATAGCTCGCAGTGTTTTTGGGCGTATGCAAAGCTCATCCCCAGCGTGGAAATTTTGTTTTAACGCTTTGACCTTGGTATACGTACTAGTTCGCTTGCGCATAACGCAACGCGTTATAGAGCAAGTAAACGCTTAAACACAAAGAAATAAAGTAAAAGGAATTGAAAGGAGAAAATGCTATGAGCATAGCTAATTCTACTACGACAAGTAAAGCGAAAGGAGGGTGGACATTGAGCGCGGATTGTGTCATCAGATTGCTTTTGGCTTTCGTGCTTGCATTTGGTATTTGCGTGCCAACGACAGGTACAACAAGCCAAGCTTATGCTGCCGGTGAAAGTCATGCTATCACGATTGCTGCTGGTAACTCAACCTCAGATATTACCATAAGCCCAACGAGTGCAAAAGCAGGCGAAACGGTAACGATTACTGCTACAGGCTCTTCGTATTTTGCTTACGACATCGTCAGTGATGGTGGTACAACAGAAGTAACTGCTACAGATGGTAAAGCCACGTTTACTATGCCAGATAGCGATGTGTCGATTGATTGCGTGTACAATACACCATTTAAATTGTATATGAAGTACGGCGACAGTAAAGAAACACTGGTGTCTACCCTAAACTATCGCGACATCAATACTTTGTCCGAAACAAGACCGGCTGGCGAAGTAAGCAATAATTATTGGACTGGTTCGTATCAAACTACTGGTGGAGGGCGTGTATACACTGTCGTATCCCTACGCTGGATTACCCTCGCTAAGATTTATGATGCCCTAGGTCTCACGCCTGATTCAGCTGATGTGTGTGCGTGGAATAGCAGCTATGAGAGCCAGGCAACGTATTCAACGCTCGTTGCAATGCCGCATTATTCTTATCCTAATATTGCTTCGAGCTATCAAAATAACCAGTATAGCGCAGAGGGCGCCTTTGAGGTACCTACTGCTCTTTCGCTCGTTAGCAAAAATGGCAATTTGAGGCTTAATAATTATGATGGCAATACGGTAGATGAGCAATATCTCGCCGGAGTAAAAGATTGGGCAAGCGACACCTCTTTGTCAGCATGGGACCCTTGTTATGGTATAACGGAGGCTGTAGCTCAGGGCGCGGGTTCAACGCAAGTCTTTACCTACAACAATAACACTGCTGGCATGGAGTCGCCCGGCACGTTGGGCTGGTCGTATAACGGTGCGAGCAGTCTGACGATTTATCCTAGTGCTTCTGCTCCAAGCAGTTGCACAATAGAGTACAAGTGGGCAAATATTCACTCTGACTCATTGCTCAATGGGCCTTCTACGGTTTCTCTGCCAGAAAGCGTTACAAACGACTTCGGTGGCAGCTATACCATACCTACTGGTCCTACGGTAGATGGTAAGGTGCTTGCGGTAGGCGATACCGTTAATGCCGATGGTTATAAATACACTTGGCAAGGCTGGGACCAGAGCGGTTCTATCACCACTGCTGCAGAAAAGATTACTATCCGTGGTACTTGGAGCGTCGAAAAGCTGCCGGGTTACACTATCAACTACCATATTGCCTCGGCTGACGCAGATGCCTATGGTGTGCCGATAGACGCTGCAAGCATCGATGCTGCTAGTGGTGAGGTAGGCAGTGCAACGACACTTGCGCTGCCTTCTACTACTTGGAAAACCATTGATGGCACGAGCACAGGTAGCGCTGGTAAATGGACTTTCAGCGGTTGGTATGCAGATGAAGCTTGCACAGGCGATGCTATCACGCAAGCTGGTGCAACGGCCACAGCGGGACAAACTATAGATGTGTATGGCAAATGGACATTTGCTGCTTCGCATAAAATTACGCTTGCGGAAGGTAACGTGGAAAGCGATATCACCTTTAGCGTAAATGGTAATATAGTGACTACATCTGGTGATGAAGATACTATTACAGCTGCTGCTGGAGATACTGTCACAGTTTCGGCTGGAAATAATAGCTACTATAAGGCATTTCGCATAAGTGGCGATGACGGTTCAAGCATTGATGTGATAGGAGCAAGTGGTACCTTTAGTATGCCTGATTGCTCAGTAACGGTCGATGTCGTCTATAACACTGCCTTTAATCTTTATGTATCCTACGACGGCGGTACGACAAAAACTCTTGCAAAAGTGGTCAACTATGGTGACATCAGTGAATACTCCAGTGTAGGAGAAAACTATTGGACCTTAGGTTGGTCGACTGCCAGAAATGGTCGTGTACAGGCAGGTATTGCTAAGCGTTGGATTACACTCAACAATATGTATGCGCTTTTGCAGCGCCAACCAGATAGTAGCGATGTGATTTTATGGGCTGGTTCAAGTGCGTCAGTAAGCCCAACATATGAGGCCTTATCTCAACGTATGTTTTCTTACCCTCATTTAGCATCGTATAAGCTCGGTGGCACGCTCAATTTAGATGGAGCAATTGAAGCACCTACCGCTATCGGTCTTATAGCTAGTACGTGCAATTTTAATATAGATAGCTCTGATACAGTAGATACCGTCGATCAGTCTGTTGCAAATGCAATATCTGAGCGAATTGGTGAATTATACGTTGCTCCCTGGAATCCTCTTATAGCAAGCAGTCAAAGTTATGCGGAGGGTGGTTTCACATACGATGCCTCAGATCCTCTAAAATGCTCCGCTGGCAATCTGGGTTGGTCGGGAAATGGCGAAAGCTATAATAGTCTTGTATTTTGCATCAGCGGGGACAAACCTACCAACTGTTCTGTCGAGTACTCTTGGTCAAAGATTCACTCTGATGCATCCGAGGATGCTCCTGAGGGTGCGGTGTTACCCACAACGGCAAGCGTTGACTTCGGCAGCGACTATACCATCCCCACAACGGTAACCGTAGGGGATAAGACCTTAAACGTTGGTGACTCTGTCATCGTTGGCAAAACCAAATACACGTGGAAGGGCTGGGATCAGTCCGGCACAATCAAAGCTTCCGCTGAAAAAATCCAGATAGCTGGTTTGTGGGACACTGAAGAGATGCCCGCTTACACGGTTAACTACAGTGTAGCAGGAGATGCAACGTATGGTGTGCCAACAGACGCGACTGTTGCTGCAGGTGAGTTTGCTGTTGGCACGAGTGCCACTTTGGCAAGTGCAGCTACGACCGCTTGGAAAACAAGCGATGGTACAACGAGTGGCAAAGTAGGTACTTGGACCTTTAGCGGCTGGTATGCAAACGAAGACTGTACAGGTGACACTATCAGTAGCTATACACCAGACGACACGGTTGTTGCTGGTAGCACAGTAAATGTGTATGGCAAATGGACGTTTACTGCAGCAAAGACTATTACGCTTGCGGAAGGTAACTCAACTGCAGACATTGTAATTAAGGTCAATGGTGCTGTATCGACAAACGCTTATGCAAAAGACGAAGTAGAGATTTATGCGGGTACTGACTCTCGATATGCTTACTTTGTCTTGACCTATGATGATGGCACAACCGTAGAGCTTAAAGGTCCTGACGCGACTTTCACGATGCCAAACGACAATGTGACTATTGATGTGGTTTACAACGCACCGCTCAATTTGTATGTGTCTTATGACGGTGGCACCACGACAACACTTGCAAAGGTGGTTAACTGGCGCGACATTAACGAAAACTCGGTGGTTGGCAAAGGATGGTGGAGTCAAGGCTATCAGCCATATGGTGGCGGACGTGCACAAATGTGCTATGCGCTGCGTTGGATAACGCTTGATAAAACTTATGAGCTTTTAGGACTTTCTCCTCAATCAAACGACCAGATACGTTTCAATGGGTCTGCAGGTAGCGTAAGTCCTACTTATGATACTCTCTCGCATCCTCGCTATTCATATCCGCATGTTGTGTCGAGTGTTAAAAACGCTACGGCAAATCTCGAAGGCGCAATCCAAATGCCGACCTCCATTGCTCTTATTGGTGCTCAGACTAACGTCCGTATAAGTGAGGGTGAAGGCGACACTGACGACGAAAAGATTATGAGTGGCTTGGAAAGCAGATGGGCAAACGCTAATCTCGGACCTTGGAGCGCTCTCATCGCTACTACCCAAGAAGCTGCACAAAATTGCTTTAGCTATTCATCGTCGGATCCTTATTTGGCCTCAGCGGGTAACCTAGGTTGGTGGACTTCCGGTGCACAAAAGATTGTCTATTGCATAGACGGCGATGCTCCGACGAGCTGTACTATCGAGTACTCTTGGTCAAAGGTTCATGCCGACAACAACGCTCCTGAGGGTGCGGTGTTACCCACAACGGCAAGCGTTGGCTTCGGCAGCGACTACACCATCCCTACAACGGTGCAAGTTGGCTCAAAGATGCTTTCTGTTGGTGACTCTGTCATCGTTGGTAAAACCAAATACACGTGGAAGGGCTGGGATCAGTCTGGCTCAATCAAAGCTTCCGCTGAAAAAATCCAGATAGCTGGTTTGTGGGACACTGAAGAGGTAACGGGTACCTACACCGTAAATTATTCGCTTTCTGCAGCCGATAGCACAGTTGGCATGCCAAGTGATGCAACACTGAATGCAGATACGTTTGCGGTCGGTGATGCTGCTAAATTGAGCACGCCGACTACTGCCTGGACTACAGTCGATGGCACTGACAAAGGTCAGCTTGGTAAATGGACTTTTGACGGTTGGTATACCGACGAAAAGTGCACGGGTGAGGCAGTGAGCACCTATGAAGCAGGTAAAACTGCAAGTGATGGAGAGAGTGTAACTTTGTATGGCAAGTGGTCTTTTGTCCCTGCAACGTATAAAGTGAGCTACTCGATTACTTCGGCAGACCCCTCTTCTTATATTGCACCAACGGACGCGTCAACTCTGATTGATACGGTTGAAAAAGTTGGCTCTGCGACCAAGCTTGCGACTCCTACTACTACGTGGACGACTATTTTTGGTACTGAA
>CAYNWQ010000127.1:0-412 GCA_964400955.1 uncultured Gordonibacter sp.
ACGATGATAGACAGTATGTCAGATACCGGCACGCATACCGCCAGCATTACAAGGCTGGTCAAACCAAACACGCCAGCGATAGGCGGCAGCAGCAAATAAAGTGGGATCAAGAAAATAATCTGGCGCGTCAGCTCCAAAATAGCGGCCTTCATAGGCTGTCCGCTCGATTGGAAATAACTCGAGCCCACAATCTGAAACCCTACCAAGGGGAAGAAAATAGTGTAAATCTTGAGCGCCATGATAGCAAAGTCGCTCAACTCGCCCGACACACCAAAGAGCGAAACGATTTGCACTGGTATGAGATGGCATAAGGCCCAGAAAAACGTCCCGATGCATACACCGGCGACACATGCCCACTTAAGCGTTTTGAGCACTCTATCCCAATTTTTCGCGCCGTAGTTGTAACCAATGA
>CAYNWQ010000127.1:512-5042 GCA_964400955.1 uncultured Gordonibacter sp.
TAGGTTGTGCGCCCATGATGAGACCTACGAGCGGCATTATCGCAAAGCCGGACACATGCCCACTTAAGCGTTTTGAGTACTCTGTCCCAATTTTTCGCGCCATAGTTGTAACCAATGATAGGTTGTGCGCCCATGATGAGACCTACGAGCGGCATTATCGCAAAGCCGGACACTTTTTGCGCAACACCAATGGCTGCAAGCGCGCCCGAAACACCTATCGCATCTGTTGCACCATAGACAGCTAAAACTTGGTTGAGTACTACAGACACCGCCGTTGTCGCTATCTCCATCACGAAAGACGCGACACCAAGGCTCAAGATCTTGCCCATTAAAGGCACGTCCGGTCGCATACATTTCGCACGCAAATGAAATACCGCGTGCTTATTAAACATAAAGTACCCGAGCACCGGCACCATGCCGCAAGCCTGCCCTAAAATGGTAGCTAAAGCGCTACCTTCCACACCAAAGCCAAACACCATGACAAACAGATAGTTAAATATAATGCACATAACCGTGCCGAACACCATAGTGTAGAGCGCTAGATTGGGCTGCCCTGCGGTACGCAAGAAGTTGTTCATGCCCATGCCGACAGATTGAAATACAAATCCAAAGCAGATTATTTGCACGAAAGCTTTGGTTGGTTCCCATAACGTTGCATCAGTACCGATAAGAGCAAGCAAAGGGTCGATAAAAACCGATGCAACTATAACGACAAACAATGCAAGCACGATAAGCAAAACAAAGGCGTTGCCCATTGTTTTTTCTACCTCGTCGCGTTTACCCTCGCCAAGCTGAATAGCCGCGAGCGCATTGCCGCCTTGTCCAGCGAGCATCGAAAAGCCCATAAGTATTGTCATAACCGGGAAAGCAAGGGTAGTAACCGCGACACCCACTTCTCCCACAGCATGGCCCAAAAACGCTGTGTCAACTACGTTGTACAGCGAGTTAAAAATCATGCTGATGATAGCCGGAATAGAAAACTCCAGCAGCAGTTTACCTACACGCTCAGTGCCTATGCGGTCGGTACCTTGTTTCACGACGTGCGGTTCTACCTCTTGTATTTGTGTGTTTTGCTGTAATTCTTCGTTTTGCATATGCCTCGTCTTTTCTCTCTCAAATAGTAAGTTGCCTTAGTATATACACTACAAGAGGCAGTGTTACCAAATTGTTAAGGAGACTTACTATTTTTTCACATCAACGAGACAGTTTCGAGACAAAAGATGCTCTTGTGCGCAACCACGAAAGAGCAAGCGAAAGCCCGTACGTGGACAACTATTGCAGCGCGTCAAGCTACACACCAGACGCGCTAGTTGTGCACAACCGCGCACGTCTAAGCTATTGCAGCGCGTCAGCTACCTTGCGCGCCGCAGCTTCGATGGAAAGATCGTTCACGTCTACGGTGATTTCAGCATAATGCTCGTAGAGCGGCTTGCGCTCATCAAAGAGCTCTTGCAAGCTCATCGTAATCCCACCCTTGAGCACCACACCACGCTCTTGCAAATCGCTCAAGCGTCGTTTCAACTCATCGTAAGAAATCTGCAAATAGACCACGCGCCCGATATCGGAAAGGTGTTTCATGGCTTCATCCGAATAAACAGCCGAGCCACCAGTAGCAATAATAGAATGCTCAGCGTTCAAGTCACTCAGTATCTGGTTTTCAACCTGGATGAACCCTTCAGGGCCACAAGCGTCAATAAGCTTTTGTAAGGTCTTGTCGCACTGATTTTGTATAACCAAGTCAGCATCGATAAAGTTGTAATTTAAGATTTTAGCAAGCACGATGCCTAAAGTTGATTTGCCAGCCCCCGGCATACCGATAAGTACGATGTTGTTTTTTTCTGCCATGATGTACTCCTTTTCGAGCGCTTTTAGCTTATTTGAGCGCTTTTGAGCTCGTTTATGACAATCATTGTACCATGCAAACGCAAGCATAATGTTTACAGCATGTTTCAGATATAAGAACTTGTTACCTTTTAGAAAACTGCAGCGCCCTCGTACACGCCCGTATGTGCACACTTGCGCGCTGGCGATTACGCGTCAAAGGCACACTTGCCTGCGCACAAAAACCTACTGTTCTTTTTTAAGAGGAAACGTTTCGCTAATCACGATGGCCACGAAAATGAGCACAAAGCCCGCTACCAACCTTAGCGTCAACTGCTCACCATACAAAAGCACGCTAAACACCACACCAAACACTGACTCGAGGCTCAAAAACAAAGAAGCCTGGGCCGGCGGCACATAAGCAAGCGATACATTTTGGATGCCAAAAGCAACGATGGAAGCAAAGATGATTAGAAATGCCATGCCACCCACGATGCTTGGAGTGATTTGCGAAAGCGCAGGCAGAGCCTCAAAGCCGGCACCCACCAAAAGACCAAGCACTCCTTCGGTCACAAACTGTATAGCTGTGAGCACCAACACATCATGTACCTGCGAAAACTTCGAGGTAAACACGATATGCACCGCGAAAAGCAGCGCGCACGCAAGTGTCATGCCCTCGCCAAACCCGAGGGTCAGCGTCTCGCCTCCAGTGTTCACTGAGACAAGCCAGATGCCCGCAACGGCCAACGCCGCCGCCCCGATGTTAAATATCGTCGGGCGACGGCGTGCAATAATCCACCAAAGAAAAGGCACGATAACGCAATATGTCGCCGTGAGAAATGCATTGATACCCGGTGTAGTGTATTCTAGACCAACCGTCTGGGTCCAAAAGGCCGAAAAATCAAACGCACCCAAAAGAGCACCGGCACCGAGTACTTTAAGCGAAAAAACACGCCGCACGCGCTTCCACAATATAGCGGTCAGAATGATGCCTGCTGTCGTAAAACGAAAGCCCAACAACCAAGCAGGAGGCAAAACCTCCACAGTGTCTTTCATGACAACAAAACTAAAGCCCCAAATGACGGTAGCTAAAATGATAAGGATTTTATATACCCAAGCTGGTATTTTCGAAAGAGAAATCATAGGCGCATATTATATATCTTATTTTTAGGCTTCCCTAGCTCTCGTTTTCGCAAATACTGATAGCATCCGAAAGTTGCTTGAGCGCGCCATCTCGTTCGACACCAAAGAGGTAAGCGTATACGCTAAATTTATCGGACGCGGAAAGATCACGCAGGTAGTTGCGCAGAGCTTTACATTTGGCCACTATTTCGTTTCCGTATACACTGCGTCTCGGCATATAGTTTGCAATCACAAAGAGAGCAACGGCTGTCGGTATCATAAAGAGCGCAAAGAGGTGGTTTCCTGACAGAGCGCCAGAAGCTAATCCTCCTATAAACAGCAAAAGCGACAGCACCATTAAACGCACCTGAATGCGTTTAGAGCGCCCCTCAAAGAAGTCACACTTGGCAACTTCTACCGAGAGCATCTTTTGCCAGTCCGCTATCTTTTTGCGCAAGACCTCTCGATGATCTTGGGCATAATCTGCGATTGCCGAAAAAGTCACCACGTCGCTGCCTTGAGCGATGTCTGTAAACAAGATCTCTATCGCGGTGTCATCAAGGGTTGTCAATGCGGCGTTTTCATCGCAAGCTTGTCGCACAATACGACAGTCTTGCGATGCCTGTGCTCTAGAGGCGGCCGGCGTCTCTCCTGTGTCGCCATGAGGTGCGCGCTCAATACGCAAAACTCCCTTTTGCATAAGAAAGCCCATTTCAGCCACAAAGTCATCGATGCTTTTTCTATTCCACCGCCACAAGCGACCAATCAACGCTGGGTGCAAGTTCTCATCGGGCAGCTCGCACCAATACGTTTCGGTAAAACTCGGTTTATACTCTCTGCCCCACACCATATAGCGAAATAGCGCCCACGCGAGCAGCAGCGCACACACCGCCGCACACACGATTTCCTGCCATAGAGAAAAAATGCTCGCAATTTTGTCCTGATCAGACCAAGTCTGCTCTTCGGAAATCGCAGTCGTAAGGTGCGTCGTTTCTTGATTGTCTTTTGAAGCTTTTGCGCTGAGATTTGAAAGCCATGCTATAGGAAAAATCACATGCGCTTCGCTGTATTGACCAGACAACACACAAGGCACCGTGTAACTTATAGTACCACTGGCATCTAGCGTAACCACGCCATCTGACGGGCCATGTCCCCACGCGCGCACGTTTTCTCCAAGCTTGATTTGCGCACCCTGCGGCACCGGCAAAGAAAGTGTCATGGTGACGTCGCTTGACTCCGTCGGCCACTGGCTGCTCACATATTTCCAATACACCTCAGCGACGTCTTTGTAAGCAATAATGCCGTTTTCTACCGTGTAATCAAGTGTGATAGTAAGCGTCTCGTCTGCTGCAGAGAAAAACACGTAGGCCGTATCGTACGACGTATCAAACGCATATACAGAACCATCTGGGCTTTCATCGTCTCGCCATTGTGAGCGAAAAGGCACACTTTGCAAGTCTTCGCTTAGGGCATCTCCGCCCGTCTCCGAAGGTCGCGTGATGCGCACGCCATTGATGATGAGTTTTGCCTCATCCGACAAATCTTCGAAAGCCCACTTCATTTTCGTACAGGTGCCCTCAAAGACAA